>JAOTWT010000080.1 GCA_029862725.1 Acidobacteriota bacterium
AAATTCCCGCTCCGGTCGGAACAGGACATGGTTTATTTTAACAGGTTTTAACAAAGTTTGGAACGAATTGATGAATATTTGAGGCCGTTAAGACGGAAAATCGCGTTTTCGGGCCAAATACTACAAACTTTTTCGGTTTTAGTTGCATCGAAATGCCGTAAATCTTAGAATTTATTTAAATTTCTAGCGGAGGCTCTTGTATGTTATTTCAAATGGTTCGGAAAGTAAGTGCACACTTTCTATTCGTCACCCTCTTGACCACAGGGCTTCTGTTGGCGCCATCCGCTGCGTCAGGCCAGTCGAATGATGGGAAAAAGCTCGACACCAAAGAGGACCCGGCGATGATCGGTCAGCGGAACATCAACGGCGGCTGGGATAAGATCACCGGTTGGTTCGGGGGTTCGCGTCAAAAGGAAATTGAAATCGGGCGACAGCTTTCGCTCCAGGTTGAGCAGCAGGCAAAGATGGTCGAGGATCCAATGATCACCGAATACATCAATCGCGTTGGTCAAAACATCGTCCTCAATTCCGACGCGAAGATTCCCTTCACGATTAAGGTCATTGACAGTGACGAGGTTAACGCTTTTGCTTTACCAGGAGGTTATTTTTTCGTCAATAAGGGTCTCATTGTGGCTGCTGAGAACGAAGCCGAACTCGCCGGCGTGATGGCACACGAAGTCGCACATGTTGCCGCTCGACACGCGATGGAAAACGCCGGTAAAGGGGCGCTTCTAAATTATGGCCTGATTGCCGGGATAATTTTTTCCGGCGGGATTACCTCGGCGATACTCCAGAATACGGCCGGGATCGGACAGGCACTTGCGTTTTTTAAGTTTAGCCGCGGGGCGGAAAAAGAAGCGGATATCCTGGGGGTTCAGTACTTATACGCTGCCGGTTACGACCCGACCGGAATGGCGACGATGTTTGAGAAACTCGCTTCCCGAAACAAGAAGAAGCCAGGCACTCTTTCGAAACTGTTTTCTTCTCACCCACAGTCGATCGAACGTCGGGACGCGAGCCTTGAGTTGGTCTCGAGATTTCCGGAAAAGGCGGAATATGTGATCAGTACTTCCGAGTTTCAGAAAGTTCGTGCGCACCTCTTACGAATTACGAATGCTGTTTCGATAACGCCCGATGATATTGATGACGGCGGCGGCGGGCGTCCGACGTTGAAGCGGCGAGACCCGGTGCCGGACACGACAGAAGAACCTGGAAAATCGGCTAAACCAGAGGAAACCGGACCACCAAAACTGAAGAGAAGAAACGAGCCGACGCCTCCGAGCGATGATCCGGACAATGACAACTAAGCAGTGGCAACTGCTTAAAAAAGACGCCGTCATAGTCATAAATGACGGCGTCTTTTTTTGTTTTTCACTCTGCAATCCCTAAACAAGTATCCCTTGGACTCCTACATCGAAAGCAAAAAGAGAATCACTTGTGGCGACCAAAACCCGTCCCTCGGAATCAAAACATAGTCCGACGATACTCATACCGGCAATCCACAAACGGGCTTCCGAACCATCTTTGTCAATCCTCACGACGCCGTGTCTTCCACGCAGACATGCGGCAACATACAAGTTTCCTTCGGCATCGAAAGCCAGTCCCTGCGGGCGACCAAGCCCTTTGAAGAAAACGTCGGAATTGCCGTCTGTGTCGATCCTGTGAATCACATCGTGGCTGCACAGTCCCGGTGCTGCTACATACAAATCGCCGTCGGGTCCGAATGCCAAATGGAAGGCAGAAACGGAGGCCTCGATGCGCGCCCAATCGCGTGCGTCACCCAGACCAGACATCTTGTAGATCGTCCCGTTCCGGTCTCCGATATAAAGCGTGCCTGAGGAATCGAAGGCAAGCCCGGTGGCGACGCCAAGCTCGGATGCAAGTGTCACGGCATCGTCGTCATTAATCTGTACGACCTCTCCATCTGCGCGGTTTGTGACCAAAAGCCTGCCGTTAGGATCGAATGCGATCCCGGTCGGGTTCATTACCACCGCCGAAATCTCCTCTACTTCATTATTTCTAATCCGGAAGAGCGTCGTTGGGAGCTCCTGGCCCCGCGTTCCGGAACGCGTCAAAATGACCGAACCATCGGAGGGATCGATGGCGGGATTCGCAACAATATGCATTTCTCCACATAGCCGCGCACCAACCTGAATCACCAACGGTTCGCTCTCAACGCCATCGGCGGAGAGCCGAACCTCGACATCCCGGTTCGCGAGTCCTTCGGGTACACGCACAAACAGTCTATTCGAGGAGGCCGCCGAAATATCGCCCGCTAGACCATCGAAAAGGCACTGGATATCAGCAGGCGATACGTCGGAAATCTCGTAGTGTATCTCAATTTCGCCGCCCGGAATCGCGAGATCCGGAACGGCGTGTGGAACGGAATCCTTAAATGTCATATATGCTCCGCGTAATGTTCAATTCTACGTTCTATCCAGACCTGTTAGCAACGCGGCAAGGCGTATTAATCGGACCCCCTGTACAAATTGGCTGTGGTATAATCCGGTCAAACGGAGGCATATTTATCAGAACACCCTTTGGCTTTACGAAAGGCCTTAAACATAACCAGCTCAAGAAGATCGAGAAGCTCGCCGCGAGACGCGTCGCGCCGTCGCAGATCGTTTCACAGGATCTTGCCCGGCAGATGTCCGAGATTTCTTTGGATACCGGAAGACAGATAGGCGTCCTTATAAACAGGAAGGGCAAGGTGGATTATGTCATGGTGGGAGACGCCAAACAGATTGAAATGCCCGATTTCAAGCGTGTCCGGGTAGCGCGTGATCGCCTTCGCGGGCTCAGGTGCGTCCACACGCACCTGCGCGGCGAAGACCTCAACCAAGATGACCTAACCGACCTTGCGCTTCTTAGGCTCGATATGATTTCTGCGATTCAGGTAGATCTGGAAACCGGATTGCCCGGAAAGGTACATTCCGCTCACTTGCTTCCGGGCAAAACCGTAAGAAACAATGGCGGGTCGCTCGAACTTCCCTATATGTTCCTGGAACCAGCGGTGCCCTCACAACTCGGGGTCGATTTCATCTCTCTGATAACTTCGCTCGAAACCGAATTGGCGCGCTCCCGTAAATCCTCAAGCGGCAAGGATAAAAAAGAACGGGCGATTCTGGTTGCCGTAACCAACGGCTTTGGCAGCAATGTCGAAGAATCGATGGCGGAATTGGTCGATCTGACGGAATCGGCGGATGTCAGGGTGCTCGACACGGTCGTTCAGCGACGAAAGAAGATTCATCCGAAGACACTCCTCGGAAGCGGAAAGCTCAACGAACTTCTCATAAGGGCAATGCAGATCGGTGCGGAAATGCTTGTTTTCGATGGGGAACTGACACCAGCGCAAGTTCGTTCGATTTCCGAAGCGACCGAACTTAAAGTTATCGACAGACCGCAACTGATCCTCGATATTTTTTCCCAGCGAGCGAGTTCCAGAGAAGGGAAACTGCAGGTCGAACTCGCCCAGCTGAAATACCTTCTGCCGAGGCTCGGAAGCGGCAATGGAACCGCTTTTTCGAGACTCGCCGGAGGTATCGGCGGACGCGGTCCGGGTGAAACAAAACTTGAAACCGATAAACGAAGGGTAAGAAAGAAGATCAACCTTTTGGAATCGCAGGTACGCAAACTCAGAAAGCAGCGTCAGGAACGTCGAAAATCGAGGCTCCAAAACCACCTCCCGATTATTTCGCTTGTCGGGTACACCAATGCCGGCAAATCGACGCTTCTGAACTCGTTAACGAAGAGCAATGTTCACGCCGAGAAACGCATGTTTGCAACCCTTGATCCAACTGCCAGACGCCTCCGACTGCCATTCGAACAGGAGGTAATACTTAATGATACCGTCGGTTTTATCAGGGACCTTCCGAAAACACTCGTCGCCGCATTCAGGGCGACGCTCGAAGAGATCAGCGACAGCGATCTACTGCTGCATGTCGTCGATGTTTCGAATCCGGCGGCGATAAAACAAATCGCATCGGTGGTGAAGATTCTTGCCGAACTCGAACTCAGCGGGATTCCGACAATGGTGGTGCTGAATAAAGCCGACCGCGCTAAAACGATCGATATTGACAATGTCGAAAGACACGTCAAGATCGATATTGGGCAGGATTGCGTTGCGGTGTCGGCATTGAAACCCCTTTCCCTGAAGCCCCTCCTCGAGAAAATGGGGGCTACGCTCTCGAGAGATTTGTTTGAATACGCGACTCGATAGGCGACCTTTGGCTGTGATGCATATTTATAGCATTTTATGAAAAACGATCTGACCGCAAAATTTGGATTCCTGGAGAAGCTGCGGCGCGGCTCCCTTAAACAGCTCAGGCGGCCGCTTGACGCATTGAGCTCGAACCAGAAATTTTGGATCGGTTTCGTCGTTTTGAGCCTGATCATAACGTTCCTTATCAGTAATCCGGTCTGGCGGACCACTGCCGCCGAGTACCAGGAAGGCGAGATCGCACGCGAAAGCGTAATTTCGCCTGCCGACATTACGGAAGTCGATAAGGAAGAGACCGAGAGAATCAGGCAGGCTGCCCGGGAAAGCATAAAGAACATTTTCGTCATTCAAAAGTCCAGACCCGACGAGGCTGTCCAGAGTTTTCGTGCCGCATGGGACAAAATGTTGTCGTCCGGTGCAAAAAAGGGAGGCGATGAAGGATCGCGGCCCACGCCGGAATGGTCCGGACCCGGCGGCGAAGGGCTTGCGAAAGTCTTCGCCGCAAGAAGTTTTGGAAATCGCGAACTCGAGTCGGCTTTGTCGGTCCTGAGAAATAGTGCCGACGGCACGATCTACGATGACCGAGACCGAAAATACCTGGAATCGGATGTTACCTTGGTCGACAGTCGGCAACCGACCACCGAATCGTCTGTTTCCGCGCCCCTTAGTTCGTGGATCGCGCTTTCTCAGGCACGTGCCGGTATCAGGCCTGAACTGGAGAAGATTGCAAGCCTTTCTGCAAAGGAAGTGGATGCATTCAGTGCGGCATTCGAGCCGCTTGTAAATCCCAGCGTCGCCTATGACTCGGTCGCGACCCTGAAAGCGAAAAACGATCTTGCGAAAAGCGTTGAGCCGGTTCAAATAAACTTGAAGCGAGGTCAGACGATTGTACGCGAAGGCGATACGATCACGGCCTCGGTTCTGTCGCAAATCGCGGCAATTAGAAACTACAGTTCGAGTACCCGGCAATGGAACCGGTTTATTGGTCTGCTGTTGCTGATCACTGCATTTTTGTGGGTGGCGTGGAAATTCGTTCAGCACCGAGGATATGTCACGCGACTCGCGTTGTCTGAGGAGCGGACCTACGCCCTGTTTGGATTCGTTATAGTAATTCAGACGTTCTTAATGGCGATATTTTTCCGTGTCGCCGACTTTACTGCCGCCCAGAATTTAAGGGCTCCGCTTAATGATCCGACGCTGTGGGCGCTCGCAATTCCCTTCGCATTTTCGAGCCTCTTGATGACGCTTCTGGCCGACCGCCGGACGGCTCTATTTACGGGGTTGTTTGCCTCGATGCTGGCCGGTCTGCTTGCTCCGAAGGGGCTCGAATTCACGATTTATTCAGCAATTACCTCGGCAGCTGCGGTTTACGGGATCGGGCAGTACAGGAGCCGCCAATCGGTGACCACAGCCGGTGTTATGGTAGGCATAGCATCCGCCCTGACCGCCGTCGCTCTGCTTGCCTATACCCAACAGCCCTTTATCCTGAACACTGTGCTCCTTGCGATCAGTTGCGGGCTTGCAAGCGGACTCGTAACTGCGGCGGTGACAGCCGTGTTTCTTCCGATCTGCGAGAATCTGTTCGGAATACTGACCGATGTCAAACTCCTGGAGCTTTCAAACGCGGATCTTCCGGTTCTGGGCCAACTGGCCTTGCGCGCTCCCGGAACAAACCAGCACTCGCATGCGGTCGGTCAATTGGCTGAAGAGGCATGCCGCGTAGTTGGCGGCAACGGGCTGCTCGCGAGAATTGGCGCGTTATATCACGATATCGGGAAAACCGCCGCTCCCGACCACTTTGTCGAAAACCAGCGCGGAAAAAACCCACATGATCGTCTGAATGCGGCCCAGAGCGCAAAAATAATAATCAGTCACGTGACATACGGCCGCAAGCTGGCGAAAGAAATGGGCCTCCCCGCGAGGATCGTCGATTTTATTCCTCAGCACCACGGCACCCGTACGCTTCACTATTTCCTGACCAAAGCGAGGGATGATGCCGGAAAAGGTGAGGAGATTCACGAAAACGAGTTCCGCTACCCGGGACCAAAACCCCAGTTTAAGGAGTCGGCAATCATGATGATTGCTGACAGCTGTGAGGCAGCGGCCCGTTCGCTGAGCGAACCAAATCCTGAAAACATAAGATTCATCGTCACCAAAATCATTGACGCGATTCTGGCCGACGACCAGCTCGGAGAGTGCGATCTGACATTGCGCGAGCTTACACAAATACGTGAATCCATGATCAAGTCGTTGATAGCGATTTATCATTCACGGGTCGATTATCCGGGATATACACCTCCTTCGAAGTCGATGCAAAACATCGTCATACCTAAAATTGCATTGGAAGAGCGTCGCGGAACTCTCTACAACGATCCGAAAGACATTCCCATCAGCAAGGGTGGCGAAATCGAGGACGAAGCGATAGACCGCAGTTCGCTTTCAAAATCAAAAGCGAAAGATGCTTCCACGGAATGAGTGCCCGAGATCTTGGGTATTGCTCCTAGAATTTCCCTCTGAGCTTTTGATACGTGGTCCTGAGAGATTCGGGTACCGTCCTGGTTTCCCCGATTGCGGTCATAAAATTCACATCACCAACCCATCTCGGTAGCAAATGCATGTGATAATGGTTGGCGACTCCGGCGCCCGCCGCCCTTCCAAGATTCATACCGATATTGATGCCATGCGGTTCGTAGGCTTCTGTCAGTACGTTTTGTGCCTGCTTCGTCAGATCCATCAATTCATCCGTTTCGTCTTTGGAAGCCGCTGAGAGGTCATCCAGATGACGAAACGGGACAATCATCAAGTGTCCGCTGATGTAAGGATAGATATTTAAAATCACAAAATTGTACCCGGCCCTATGAAGTATGAAATTCTCTTCATCGGAAGCCGGGTTTTCCAAGAGGTCACAAAATATACAACCGGGTTCAGTCTCTTTGTCAGACTTTATATACGAGTACCGCCACGGACTCCACAATACATCCACCGCAGGGCCCTCCGCCTAATTGTTAATAATATCTTTCAGGTCTTTGCCGGGTTTGAAGTAAGCGACCCTTTTAGCAGGTATGTGCACTGGTTCGCCGGTTTTTGGATTCCGGCCTTTACGCGCATTCCGCTCGCGCACCCGAAAGCTTCCGAAACCTCGCAATTCGATTTTTTCACCCTTGTTGAGAGTTCCCACGATGCTGTCGAAAATTATCTCAACCAACTGCTCAACATCCTTCTTGGTCATGTCAGCCTCGGCGGCGACGATTTCAACTAAATCGGCTTTTGTCATTTAATCTTCCTCAACTTTTTCTGGATTCGGCGTAATTAGCTTTCAGCGCCTTTTTCTTTCGACTTCTCTTCGCCCGCATCATCAACATCGTCTTCTTTGGCTGACTCGGGAGCCGCTTCGTCTGCTTTTGCGGTTTCCGCCTCTATACCATCGTCCGCTTTAGTATCGGCGGATTCTTTAGGCTCCTTCCCCGATTCCGCGGCCGTGTCATCGCTTGTTTCTTCAACGGCTTTTTCTTTGGCCTTCGCATCGACCTTATCATCTGACTTGGCTACCGACTTTTTGTCAGACATGGCTTCCGCTTCGTCTTCAGCCTTGGCCTCCGTCTTATCGTCACTTTTGGCCTCTTTCTCTACATCCAGCTTTTCGTCAGACTTTGCTGCCGCCTTATCCTCAGACTTGGCTTCCGCTTTATCCTCGGACTTGGCTTCCGCCTTATCCTCAGACTTGGCCTCGACTTTATCGTCAGACTTGGCTGCCGCCTTATCCTCGGACTTGGCCTCGACTTTATCGTCCGACTTGGCTTCCGCCTTATCCTCAGACTTGGCTTCCGCTATGTCTTCAGACTTGGCTTCGACTTTATCGTCAGACTTTGCTTCCGCCTTATCCTCAGACTTGGCCTCGACTTTATCGTCAGACTTTGCTTCCGCCTTTTCGTCAGACTTTGCTTCCGCCTTTTCGTCAGACTTTGCTTCCGCCTTTTCGTCAGACTTTGCTTCCGCCTTTTCGTCAGACTTTGCTTCCGCCTTTTCGTCAGACATTGCTTCTTCCGTTCCTTTCTTGTCGGCAGAGGCTGAACCGCCGATGTTCAGATTGGCAAGTTCTCCGAGCGAGGCCATACCGCCTTTTGCTTCACTTGAATAAGAACGCGTATCCATTGAAGGCTCGTCTTCTTTTCCTACCGAACGGTGGGAAAGCCCGATTTTCTCGACATCATGTTCGATCCGCAGAATCTTGAATTCAAGTTCCTGACCAATCTCAAAGTCGTCTTCAGGATTCTCGACCCGCTCGTCGGACAATTCCGAAATATGACAAAGCCCTTCGAGATCCGGTGCCAATTCGACAAAAATACCAAAGCTGGCAAATCTCGAAATTGTTCCTTTAACAACATCGCCCGGCTTGTGCTCGCTCGTATACTGTTCCCACGCGCTCGGAGTCAACTCTTTGATCGAAAGCGATAAACGCCTGCCGCCGACATCGATGTTTGTCACAATAGCTTCGACTTCCTGACCTTTTTTCAAAACGTCCTTCGGATGTTTGATTTTCTTCGACCAGGATATGTCGGAGACATGAACCAATCCGTCGACACCTTCTTCCACTTCAACAAAGGCCCCGAAATCGGTAAGATTTCGTACTTTACCTTCGATCTTCGTTCCGACATTGTATCGCTCGGCGATTGTATCCCAGGGGTTTGCCTGAAGCTGCTTGATCCCGAGACTGATGCGGCGCTCGTCGGGGTCGATTCCGAGAACCTGAACCTCAACCTGGTCACCCTTCTTAACAAGATGCTTCGGATGCTTCAGCCGTTTCGACCAGGACATTTCCGAAACGTGGACAAGCCCTTCAACCCCCGGCTCCAATTCCACAAATGCCCCGTATTCCGTGACGCTCGATACCTTACCTTCGATCTTTGAACCAACGGGATAAAGCTCTGTAACGGTCGACCACGGATCCGGAAGTAGTTGCTTAAACCCAAGTGATACCTTCTCTTTTTCACGGTCGAGTTTTAGTATTTTGACCTGAACCGATTCGCCCACCTTAAACATATCACCGGGATTGTGGAGCCGTCCCCACGACATATCGGTAACATGAAGCAGCCCGTCAATGCCACCGATGTCAACAAACGCACCGTAGTCCGTAAGGTTCTTTACAGTTCCTTCTTCGATAAATCCTTCTTCGATCCGGCTCAAAGTCTCCGCTTTGAGCTTGTTGACCACTTCATCAGTTATAACCTTTCGCGAAAGCACGATATTATTGCGCTTGCGGCTGAACTTAATGACTTTTGCCTCAATCTCCTGTCCGATCAACGAGTCAAGATTGCGGACCGGCCGCGAATCGATTTGTGAGCCTGGCAGGAAGGCCTCGACGCCGCTCACGTCAACCTTCAACCCGCCTTTCGTCTTATCTGTTACGACA
>JAOTWT010000081.1 GCA_029862725.1 Acidobacteriota bacterium
GACGGCAGGCTCGTGGCCTATAGGTATAGTCGAACTGACCCGCAGCGACTCGCTGCCCGACAGTAGGGGCAAACGAGTTCGAGTCGCTGGCGCATCCCGGAGCCCCGGTAGCGGGAAGCGTATTCCTTTCCCGCGGGTCGGGCAAGCTCCTTGGCGTCAAACTCGAACCGCGCCCGACCTTTTCATACCACCTATGACGCGTTGGGAAAAAAGATAGCTGAGTATTCGACGAGCCTTTCACAGAATCCAAGAGTTCACTACGGTACCGAAGATCATCTTGGCAGTCCTAGGTTGCTAACTGATCGAGACGGAAAAGTGATTTCAAGGAGAGACTTTTATCCATTTGGGGAAGATCTTAACAGCAGCGAAAGAGCTTCGGACTTGGGTTATAGACCAGACGAAGTTAAAGAGAGGTTCACACGATATGAAAATGATGAAGAAATTGATCTAGAGTTTGCTCAGGCTCGGTACTATTCAAACGAAATAGGAAGATTTACTACGGTTGATCCTTTGAGGAAAAGTGCGACAATTGAAGATCCTCAAAGCTGGAACCGCTTTGCTTACGTATTAAACAGAGTAACCATTGCTACCGACCCAGATGGTTTATCAACGATTATTGTGATTGTCGAAGAGCAATCTGGAAATTCGCCCCCGAAAGCAGAGGTTAGCTTCGTAACCGGTAATGGAACTGCATTTGATAGTGGTATGTCGGCTTTGGCTGCAGGCCGAATGAGCGGCGGACAACGTACCAGGACTGTTACTAATGGCGACACTCCGTTTGGCGTTTATCGGAATGGAGGACTTGAAGGTGGCGAACCGAGCGACCGATTAGGTCGGGGCTGGGGAACCGGGCGGATAAGAATGTCGAATGTTTCTGGTGAAGCAGTAACTCATGGTCGGTTTGGGTTCTATATTCATGGGGGCGGAAGTGGTTTAAGATCACCTTATGCTTTGGACCAGCCACTTAGAGCAACACTCGGTTGTGTGAAAGTTTCAAATAGAGACGTAAACCGGCTGATAATGTACGCCAAGCTGTTTGCACAGGGTGACGATCCATTAGATAGGATGTTCGTAGGAACTGTTGCGTCTCTAAAACAACTTGCGGAAAAGAAAGATGGAAGCGGAAACTATTTGTATCCCGATTTGAGACTTAGTCTTTGGACTCAAGGGCACTTGGAGCTGACTGCGGAAGAAAGAGAAGAGTTGATTAAAGCAGACAAGGAGCGAAGAAAGAAGAAGAAGAAAAAGAAAAGGTCAAGAGAAGAGGAAGAAGAAGAATAGAACAGCTTGACGGAGGATAAATGAAGTATTTGATTGTTCTTGTTGCTGTTTCTTACTTGCAATTTGCTTGTATCGCAGATGGCGGAGAGCTAGAAAGACAGTACCCAGAAAAGAAGTCTGCCGCGTTTACGAATGGCGAGAATGAAAAAGAGATAGTCGCTTTAGTAAGAAAGTGTCGTTGCGTTGAAAAAGATGATCCAAAATTGGTTAAGCTGATGAGTATGCCAAGAGAAAAACTCGTCCCCGTTTTGGAACGGCTGAAGTTAGGGGAGACAAGTGAAGATTTGTCCGAAGATGAGGTGCCACTATTAAAGTTGAAGAGTGCTTTTTTGCTTTACAAATTGACTTCGAACCGAACTGGCAACGAAGCCTATATTGTCGAAATTGCATCTGAAAAGACTTCGGAACGAAACGTATTTATTAAAGCAGAATCGGTTGCTTATCTTGGCGTACTTATACGAGATGGAAAGAAGAATCTACTTACCGTTTTGTTCTCTACGGTCAAGAAAAGTGATGCTGCATTGTCTCAGGAAATTTTGGATGTATTTCGGGCCGAACTTGACAATTCATTGGAGACTTTTCTAAGGAAGTTATCTAAGGAGCCGAGAGAAAGAAGGAAAGAAGTGTTCAACTTTCTTAAACTTCTCCCGGAGGATGAATTAGATAAAGTAAAGTTGAGAGTTGAGAGGCTTGAAAAAGGAGATCTGGAGAGTATTTCTAGTGAGTTTCTTGAAGTTTTATAACTGACTACCTACGCCAATCGAGACTGTTCAATATTCTGTGTCAACGCTCATTTGCCTATCGTCAAAGTTTTATTGCGTCATCGAGCCTGCCTTCGAAAAAGATCGCCAGCTGAGATAGTGTCTGTTGCCAGTTCCGAATCGGCATCGTCCATTTCTTTTCGGCGTTTTTGATCCCTAGATAAAGCAATTTCAGAAGGCTGTTATCATTCGGAAAGCCGCCCTTGGTCTTGGTCAGTTTTCTGAACTGGCGATGGACGGTAAGGGTCCCTTAAAATAGTACCAGACAAAAATACAGTTTTCGGTCAGAATAGAAAGAACAAGGAGACGACCGAAAATGAAGAGAAGCAGATTCACCGAGCATCAGATCATCCGGATCCTGAAGGAGGTCGAGAAAGGGATGAAGGTGGCCGAAGTTTGTCGCCAGAACTCGATCTCGGAATGGACCTACTACAAGTGGAAGGCCAAATACGGCGGGATGGAGGCGGCCGATATCCGCCGTCTAAAGGAACTGGAGGCAGAGAACAGCAAGCTGAAACGCATGTACGCGGATCTTTCGCTTGAGTGTCATGCGCTAAAAGACCTGATCGAAAAAAAGCTCTGAGCCCTGGCGAGAAGCGTGAGTCGGTTGAGTATCTCAAACAGGAGCACCGGATGAGCGAAAGGCGAAGCTGCCTGGCGGTAAGACTGGCGAGAAGCGTCTTCCGGTACAAACCGAGGCCGAAAGATGACAAACCGATCATAGATGCCCTGGGGGATCTGGTGGAGGATCATTCGGATCTGGGGTTTAAGAAGTTTCACGAGATGCTCCGGAAACAGGGCAGGCCGTGGAACCACAAGCGGGTCTACAGGGTTTATAAGCTGATGAAGCTGAACAAGAAACGAAGATACAAGAGAAGGCTGCCAACGAGGAACCCCGATCCATTGGAAGTGCCCGATGGGCCGAATATCTCATGGAGCTGCGACTTTATGTCGGACGCTCTGACGGATTCAAGAAGATTCAGGACGTTTAATCTCATCGACGACTTCAACCGAGAGGGACTTGCGATCGAGATCGATTTTAATCTGCCGGCCGAGAGGGTCGTCCGTGTGCTCGACCGCCTCCTCGAGACAAGGGGCGTTCCCCAAAAACTCAGGATGGACAACGGCCCCGAGTTTACATCCGATGCAATGAAGAAGTGGTTTAAGGAAACGGGCGTCAAACCGGATTTCATCGAGCCCGGAAAACCGGCCCAGAATGCTTACATCGAACGATTCAACCGAAGTTACCGCCAGGGCGTTCTAGATATGTACCTGTTTGATTCCCTGCAAGAGGTGAAAAGAGAAACGAAGAAGTGGATAAGGAAATATAATCACGAGCGTCCGCACGACTCGCTGCAGAAAATGACGCCCGTAGAATACTTGGCTGAGAAATCACCGAAACACTGTACTTTAGCCTGGTCCTAAAACGGGGAGCTTTACACTGACACAAAAAACCCGAAACTGGAGTGTAGATTTCCAAATCGCCACTTAACAATTCAATCCAAATACTCCAAAACTTTCCTTTCTTGTCGATGAATGTTCTTAATCCCAGTCTGAAAAGCTCTTCCGCGGCTTTGCTGCTATAGAATTTAGCGATCTCGCCAAACACCCATTGCAATTTTGCAAGTTCATGATCGCGAAAGCTTATAGTTAGAGTCTCAAGATCCACAGCGTAGCCTGCTTCGACTTCTGTGTAAGGTGAAGGGATATTCAGGTATTCTTTAGCAAGAGCGCTCAAATGCTTAGGTCGAGAAACGATTTGCACTGGCACCCCTAAAATCTCCCATAGTGCTAAGTATTCACTCTTCGTAAATAGAGTGAAGCAGGGCTGCCAGTCTAAACCTTCTCCATAATTTTCTAACTCAATTATCACCTGAATTATGACATTAAATTATTGTTCAGATCGAATTTCGGGCACTTAGGTCTCGTTGCAGTGTCTATTTTAGATTTCAACGAAACAAGAATTGACTTCAGGATGTAAACGATTGTGACAAAAAGCCTCAACCCTGTCTTTAACATTCAATCCCAATAAGAATAAAGGGTATGCGCCGTTAGTGTAGAGATTCGTACCTCACTCGCATCTCATCTTTCTCTAGCTTGTCCAATGCTTGCCTCTATCTAGCTCGTTCAATGCTTGCCAATCGAAACACTAACTCCTCACTAATATCGTATCGTCTCAATCGCTTCATCAAGGCCATATCATTCAGAAATCCAAATCATTCAGAAATCCAAACCGGCTCTCCGAACCGATCAATATACATTTCGGTTCCGCCCAGGGATACCCAGCTCAGACAACCATAGAATCTGATGTTGACGGGTAAGTTGTCATATTTCGGTTTTATCTTCATCTCCCCCTTCGAATCAATAAATCCGATCTTGTCATTGTGAACAACAGCCGCCATCCCTTCTTGAAACGCATGAACCTCTTCGTATTGCGGTTTCACCACAATCAAACCTGATTTATCAATAAAACCCCATTTATTCGATGCCTTTACAGGTGCAAGGCCTTCAGAAAACCGGCCAACGTAATCAAATCTCACATCCAATACAGGTGAGCCAGAGCTATCGAAGTACGTCCACCTATTTTGATTCGCATCCTTGACACCAATTAGGCCGTCTGAAGCATCGCTAACATGCCAATCGCGGAATGGGACGATAACATTACCGGTCGTGTCAATTGCTCCGGTCTTCCCGCAAGATTCTACTCTCGCGATTCCTTGATGAAAGGGCGCAGCGGAGTCAAAATTCTTTGTGACTACTACTTTCCCATCTTTGTTAACATAACGAAGTGCGTTGCCAAAAGGTATTGCAGTCATACCCTCACTGAAAGGGAAGACCTCTGCAAAACGTTCGATCTTGAAACGAAAATTACCGGCCTTGTCTAGAAAGCCAATTTCGCCGTCTTTCTTTGCGAGGACGAGTCCTTCAGAGTATCTGGTGTGCAGGAATTCTACATTCGGAAACCACTGAACCTTGCCGTGCTGATCAACAATTCCCTGCCTGCCTTCGCCAACAACAATGGCCACACCGTCACCAAATTCCCAAATGGTTCGAAAGGAAGGCTCAAGAACCATACGACCGCTACAATCTATAAGTCCAAAATTGCCTTCTCGGTCCTGAATCGGATATAGCTGTGTTCCGCTCCGGACGTCCGTTCTCGCCGCGCTTTCTGACTTTACGATTACATTAAAGCTGAATAGCAATACGAGGCCGATCGACACTACTCTTACAAATTCCATTATTGCTCCTTTGGACAAAGTGAACTGAAGTCTAAGTACACTTTGTTTTGAAGATTCCATTTTTTCCCCTCAAGCAACGAGATATGGCTATGACCACCCTTAGTACCATCCTTTGAAGTGATCCTCCCACCCGAACCAAAATCATCGGCAAATGAGAAACCGATTGTTCCCACCCGCGTTCTTCCGTCAGCCTGTTTTTCGATCTTAAAGTTATCGATATTAAAGATTGCCAGAGTTACATCGGTAAGCGGTCCGAGCGTATCGTACTGAACCAGAATGTAATTCGCATTATGGGTACCGTCATCATCTCTGGAAGAGCCCAAAAATTTACTAACGCCCTTCTTCTTTTCTGCTATCCCTGTATTGGGAGTTATGATCCTTCCCCCGGCCGGGAAGTATGAACTGGCCGACTAAACCGGACACTCTGCTACACACAGAACGCTCGTTGTTCGAAAGCGACCGGACTTAGATATGCGAGCGTCGAATGGAGGCGTTCCCGATTGTAAAACATCTCGATGTAATCGAACACATCTTTTCTGAGTTCGTCTCTGGTTTCGTACCAGAAACGGTTGGTTTGTTCCTCTTTCAACGATTTGAAGAATCTCTCCACGACGGCGTTATCCCAGCAGTTTCCCTTCCTCGACATCGACTGGTTCATGCCGTAGCGCTTCAGCTGCTTTCTGTAGGCCTCTGAAGCATACTGGCTGCCCCGGTCGGAATGAAATAGCAGGCCCGGAGCGGGACGCCTGGCGATAAACGCCGATCTCAACGCATCAATCACAAGCTGTTTCTTCACCCGCTTTGCGATCGACCATCCGACGATTCTTCTCGATGCCAGATCGATCACAACGGCCAGGTACATCCAGCCTTCTTTTGTCAGAAGATACGTAATATCGCCACACCAGACCGTGTCGGTTTCTTTTACATCGAACTCGCGGTCCAGAAGGTTCTCGGCCACCGGAAGCGAGTGCTTGCTGTCGGTCGTTACCTTGAACTGTTTCTTTTTCTGCGCCTCGATCTCGACCTTTTTCATCAGCGTCCCGGCCATTGAACGCCCAACGGGTATTCCTTCTGCCTGAAGCGCCTCGGAAACCCTTCTCGCTCCGTATGTCTCGCGGCTCTTCGTAAAGATCCTCACGACATGCCACATCAGAAGCAACTCTTCGATATTCGCTCCCTTGTGCCGCCACTCGTAATACGCGCTTCTCGATACCTGCATTACCCGGCACAATATCTTCACTGGATAGTTCGCCTTCTCCGATTTGATGAACCGGTATCTCATTTCACGTCTTTCGCGAAGAAGGCTGTGGCCTTTTTTAGAATTTCACGCTCCATCCGTAGCTCCCGGTTCTCTATCCGAAGACGCCTCAATTCCTTTTGTTCTTCCGTCAGCTCAACCTTTCCCGTAAAAGCGTTTCCATTCGTGCTTTTGTACGCCCGGACCCATTTCCCCAGCGAATCCTGGCCGACACCCAACCGATGGCTAACTTCAGCCTTCGACAAACCCTCGTCCAGTACAAGCCGCACCGCATCGATCTTGAACTCGTCCGTATATCTCTTTCTACTTTTTGCCATTTTCCTTTCACCTCAATTCTTATTTATCATAAGACTTCTAAGGTGTCCGGTTTAGTCGGCCAGTTCAACACAGATACAGTATTGGATGCTTGCAGGGCTCAAATTAATGCTTTGAACAATGATGATTATGACGATGAAAATTAGATTGCTAACAATTCTACTGTTGTGCTCTTCGTTGGTGGTTTCTTCTTACTCACAACAATCGATTCAAACCAGAATCACTGGAAGAGTATTGGATGAAAGAGGTCTGGTGAAAAGAAATATTCTGGTCTCTATCATTAAGCCGCCGTGCAGGGGATGTATTGACTGGATAGTACCGACCGCAGCACCCCTTTTGAATGGCGATTTCCTGATTGCTGGAAAGAAGTTTGCCAAGGGAGAGCGAATTCAAATTTATATTGTAGAGACATTACCTGATGATGTGTACAATCCATTTCTGCCTCTGGATTTGACACTCGGTGAATTCGACGAGTTTAAAGGTTTAACTGTGTATATACCTGAAACCGGAGAAATCAATTTGGGCAACGTTTATGAATACTATTCATTTGTTCCCGTGACGATTGATTTGAATAGTCTGAACTGGCCAGATCAAAGAACGACTGGGATATGGAAGGATGTTCGTTTATCGGTGAGCTACAAAGATAAATCCGTAGTAGATAACGCGCGAATCGACGACAGATATCTAAATCAAAAATCCGGAAATTTCGTTATGGCGTTTCCCGTGGGTGTTTGGTTGTTGGAGTTCACTTCAGTGGGCGAGGTAACTTATGCCACTGTCGCAATAAAAGCGAATCGAGAGCATAAGGTGACGAAAACTTGCGGCACGTCGCGCTCAGAAACGCGATCGAAGGATCATCGGGCTTCAATCGGAAGTCCGCGGCTACGGATTCGAAAACAGTCAGCTTGCGCTTGTTTCCAAGGTGACCTACGAATACGACGAAGAAGACTTTTCCTATGAATCAAACCAGATCATTTCGCCCGTACAGCATGATTCCGCATACGGGTCCTCGTATGTTGCCGGACGCGCAAACCTGACATCGGCGACAAGACACGATGTAACGGGCCAGACCGCTTCAGTCACCTCAAAAACGAGATACGATATCGCCGGATCACCGGTCGCCTCGCTTGATCCGCTCAACAGAACGGTGCGGACGGAATACACAGACAATTTCAATGATGCGTCGAACCCCGGCACCTTTGCCTACCCGACAAAACTGATCGATCCCGCCGGCGAGTATTCGCAGGTCCAGTACCGGTTTGATATCGGCGCCAATGTCTGGGCGGACTCGCCTCATCCTTCCGACAGGCAGGACCGCGGAAAGGAAACAATAAGGCTCTACGACTCTCTCGGCAGGCTGGAAAGACAGACCCTCGTAAACACCGGTGCTTATACAAGATATGTCTATCCAACGAGCCAGATCCGGTCTGAAACATATACAACGGTAGTGGATACGAATGGCAACAATATCGGTGATACAGCCGACGAAGTTTATTCCGAATCGCTTAGAGATGGGGCGGGAAGAACAATTCAAAAAAGAACGGAACATCCCGGTAGCACAGGTGGTTGGGCCGGCAGTATTGCGGAATATAATGTCAACAAGCATGAAAAAATGACCCACTAGCAAGCAGATATTTTTGACCCACCCTTTAACAAAGCACTGGTAACCTCCTTCGAAGGAGGTTGAGAGCCGATGCTGGATATGGAGGAGTGGATGAATATCAAGGCAATGAAACGGGAGGGTCATTCGATCAGGGAGATCTCAAGGAGAACGGGACGATCCCGGAACACGGTGCGGAAAGTGCTCAGGCACGCTGCTCCGGAGAAGAAGAAGCGGAAAAAGAAAGGATCGATCCTGGACGAATACAAGGCCTATTTGAAGAAGAGGTATCTGAAGACCGGGCTAAGCGCGGTGCGTCTTCTGGCAGAGATCGAGCCGATGGGATACGGGGGAAGCATCGACACTGTCCGGCGATACCTGAGGGAGATCGACGAAGAGGAACGAGTTTCTTCGAAGGCGACGGTAAGGTTTGAGACCCCTGCCGGGCGTCAGGCTCAGGTGGATTGGGCGGAGATCGGACGGATGCCTGATTTCAACGGGCTATTGAAGAAGGTTTACGCATTTGTGATGGTGCTCGGGTTTTCAAGGATGATCTATGTCGAGTTCACGCGCTCGATGAAGCTCGATGTCTTGATCGAGTGCCACCAGCGAGCATTTGCCTACTTTGGCGGAACGACGCTGGAGATTCTCTATGACAACATGGCACAGGTCAGGCTTCCGTCAGGGAAGCTCAATCCGAAGATGGAGGACTTTCTCACTTTCTACGGCATCCTGCCAAAAACGCATCGCGCGTATCGTCCCCGAACCAAGGGAAAGGTCGAAAGGGCGGTTTCCTACCTCAAGGACAACTTCATCAAGGGAAGGGAGTTTGCCGGGTTTGAAGACCTCGAGGCGCGGGTTCGGGCGTGGATGGATAGCACAGCGAACCGGAGAACTCACGCCACGACCGGAAGGGTACCGTTCGAGATGCTCGGCGAAGAAGGTCTTTTGCCTTTGCGCGGAAAATACCGCCGGACGGAGAGCGTTCAAAGAACGGTGAACGCGGAAGGCTATGTGCTCATCGGAGGCAGCCGGTATTCGGTTCCGCCGAAGATGGTCGGGCGGAAAGTGACCGTTCTTAGCGGCACGGGCCGCATAAAGGTACTCGCGGGAGACACGATTGTGGCCGAGCACCGGGAGACGCGCAAGAAAGGGCAATCGGTTGTGGAC
>JAOTWT010000595.1 GCA_029862725.1 Acidobacteriota bacterium
ATTCGGGCCTCGGAGACCAATCCCGCGTTTATCGCAAACAACCAGCGGCTTCTCGACTACGCAAAGGCGGGCGGCACTTTGATCGTCCAATATCAGAAGTTCCCGTTCCAGAGTTTGAATCTTGCGCCGTACCCCGTACAGTTCAACGCCCGTGTTGCGGAAGAGGATGCAAGGGTCAACATTCTAGAGCCCGGCCACCCGGTTTTTAACTATCCAAACAAGATCACACAGAAAGATTTCGAGGGCTGGGTGCAGGAGCGGAATCTTTACGCATTCCGGAGCTTTGACGAAGAATACACGCCATTGCTCGAAGCACACGACACCGGCGAAGACGAGAACAAGGGCGGCATGGTTTACACAAAACTCGGCGAGGGTCAGTACATGTATGTCTCATACGCCTTCTTCCGCCAGCTTCCGGCGGGTGTCCCGGGTGCCTATCGCCTTTTCGCGAACATCGTCTCGCTTGGAAACCGCGATCGTAAATGAACACTTTGAGACGAGTTTGGAGATTACGCTTTACGATTGGAGCCGGCAGACATTGGAGAAAAAATATGCACAATTCTATCGCGAGGACTTTCACGACCACGGTCTGTTTTTCAGATAATGCCGGCATTTTAGAAGTGAAAAGTACTTGTTGAACTGATGAGAACAAATATGACGTACATTTCAACCAAAAGAGTATCGGCGGTAAACACACCCGAGAATTCCAAATTGGAAGCAATGAAGATGGTCCCGCTCGGGGCCAGCGTCTGGACGAGTACTGGCGATCTTGCCGATAGCGGTATCACCGCGATCGCCCAGGCCGCATCGGGCGCAATGGATCGTACGCTTGGAGTCGGCTTTGACCCGACCCGCGATTCGGTCGCGGCATGTGTCCAAAACTCGTTTCTGCTGGCGGCCGCGAATGGCCACGACAAACTCGCAATCCCGTTTATCGCGAGCGGCATATTTTATACCTATATCAAACCCACGATCGAAAAGGATGAACTTGCAGAAATTATCGTAGAGTCGTGCCAGGAGAATCGGGGAAGTGTCGAGGCTGTTATTGTCGCCTATGGCGAAAAGGATATGGGTCACTTCAAAAAAGCGATGAACGGCAATACCGATGAAGGTGTGACGTTGGTGGAGGGCTCGATCACCAGTTTTGCGGATCACGGTTGTGCGGCGATTGCGAATGCGGCGAATATGGAAGTGAGGTTCGGCGGCGGCTTGTCCGGCAAAATCGGCGCGAAAACGAACAAGATTGCTGAAATCGATGCCGAAGCGGCAGAGGCGGTGGCCGCGTTTTGGAAAGCAAATAGTCCGGGCGAGGGAGTAGGTGCCACGGGTTGATCATTTAACGCTATTGGATCGGGATCAGTAAACCTAATCCGGTTACGCCTGCCGCAAAGCTTAAGATGGAGTTCAAGACATGAAAGACCGATCGATTCGAAATACATGAATCTTGGGATCAGAAGGGGAGCTTGAGGAAAAGATTGTAAGAAAAGCAGTCGGCGCGCGGTTCCTTTCGCATTCGTCGGATTCGGTTGAACCGCTTGGAGCGGGTTTGGACTTCGGTGCGTATCTCGTTGATAACAAGACAGTTATTCGATTTCTGGGAAGCGCTTAGGTTGCCTTGCTCCCCAAGTGAGGAGTAGAATTTCTTGGCGCATTGTGAGGAACGCCTGTCGATAAAGAGGCTTTGGTATGAGCAACAAAGTTTTTGAGGAAGAAAATTACTGGTTTCCGGCCAAGCGATATGGCTGGGGTTGGGGCCTCCCAATCACTTGGCAGGGCTGGATGATTTTCGCTTTATATTTTGTGCTTTTGATTGCCTTCGGCCGAGTGTTTCCTCCCGCAGAAAAGGCTGAGCTTTACGCGATCTCGGTGATTCTCTTGAGTTCTGCTCTGGTTTTTGTCTGCTGGCTCAAGGGCGAACCACCCCGTTGGCGATGGGGCGGGGACGATCTTTGTTAGTCGCTCCGCCTGCTTTTCGTTTCACCGGCTGAGCGGCATCTTGAAAAGTCCCTTCCATTTTTTTTCCCGTGAGAGCTTCTCTTCGGTTAGAATTGTAAATAGCGGTGTACGCCTGAACCGCTAACAACTCCGTCCCGCCATCTAATTTCAATATCTGACCCAAACTCATCATGCTAGACCAATCACTGCCCCAAAAA
>JAOTWT010000597.1 GCA_029862725.1 Acidobacteriota bacterium
AAAATCGCTGTTTTCGGCGACGTCATGCTCGACCGTTATCTGATAGGTGAGGTAGGCAGGATTTCGCCGGAAGCGCCTGTGCCGGTTGTGGATTTGAAGGAAGAACGCCTGGTTGCGGGCGGCGCCGCCAATGTCGCGGCAAATATCGACGGGCTCGGTTCTAAAGCGGTTTTGATAAGCGTTGTCGGCACGGACCGGGAAGGCGAAGAATTACTCGGACTGCTCGAAACCCTTAATATAGAGGCGGATGGGATAGCGAGTGTCGAAGGACGCGCGACGACCGTAAAGACGAGGATACTCTCGGGCAGCCATCAGATTGCACGTGTCGACCGAGAGCGCGTCTTGGACATCGGCGGATCGGAATCACGCGAAATCCTCGATCACTTTGAGTCCATAATCGAAGAGATCGACGTACTCGTCATATCGGACTACGGGAAGGGGACTGCCGAAGAGAAAACGGTTGCGCGTCTGATAACGCTAGCAAAGAAGAACTCCGTGCCTGTGCTCGTTGATCCAAAGGGACTCGATTACACGAAATACATGGGAGCTACCGTTCTTACACCGAATCGCAAGGAGGCCCTTGAGTATTATCATTCCGAATCAAAAGGCAAGGGCGGAATAGAAGAGGCCGGGGTGCATATCCTGGAACAGCTGGATATCGAGCATGTTTTGATAACGCTTGGCCCGGAGGGCATCGCAGTATTCTCCAGTGTCGATGAGACGGTTTCTTTGAAAGCGAGTGCCCGCACCGTTTTCGATGTGACGGGGGCTGGGGACACCGTTATTGCGACCCTTGCGGCGGCCGTAGGGGCCGGTGCGGATATCGAGACCGCTGCCCGGATAGCTAACATCGCCGCGGGTGAGGTCGTTGGAAAAATCGGGACGACGCCGATCGGCATAGACGGCCTTCGCGCCGCTTTGACGGAAGACGCCGTCGGGGAGTCGCACGCAGCATGAGCGATTCAGGCCGCCCGGTTGTGATGGTGTTTTCGGATTATTATCTGCCGGGCTACAAAAGCGGCGGCGGTATGCGTACGATCGTCAATATGGTCGACCGGCTTGGAGACAAGTACGATTTCCGAATAGTTACGCGGGACCACGACGGAAAAGCGGACCACGAACCCTACGAAAATGTTGAGATCGATGGTTGGAACGAAATCGGAGCCGCGAGGGTCTTCTATATTTCGAAAGCAAATATCGGCATACGAAAGCTCAAGAAACTGATTTGGGAAGTCTCTCCGGACATCGTTTATACCAACAGTCTTTTGTCAACTATAGCGATCTATGTGTTGAAAATGCGGAAGTTAGGTTTAATACCAGATGTCCCGTTTGTGATCGCGCCGTGCGGAGAGCTTTCAACAGGCGCCCTTCGGTTAAAACGCTCAAAGAAGAAGCTGTTTTTCAATTATGCGAAGGTCATAAGGCTCTACAAGGATATTATCTGGAAGGCCTCGACCGATTTGGAGGCTGACGAGGTCCGCGTCCTGAACCCAAAAAACGCGAAGATATTGGTTGCTCCGGATCTGCCCCCTGAAACCATATACGGCGATTACAGGGTGGATGATAAGCCGTTGAAGGAGCCGGGAAGTGTCAAGTTCGTGTTTGTTTCCCGTTTCGAGCCAAAAAAGAATATTAAGTGGCTTTTGCCTCTCCTGAGCAAGCTTAGCGGTAATGTCCGACTCGATATCGTCGGGCCGATTCAGGATCAAGACTATTTTCTTGAAACCAAGAAAGAAATAGCGCAATTGCCTGAAAACGTGGTTGTAGAGTTCGTCGGTCCGGTTCTGCATGAAGACGTGTGTCCGACTATCAGCGGGTATCATTTCTTTGTCTGCCCGACACTCGGTGAGAATTTTGGTCATATTTTTCTCGAATCGATGGCTGCCGGTACGCCCCTGATTATTAGCGACCGAACGCCCTGGAAGGAGCTCAGAAAAAAAGGCCTGGGCTGGGAGATACCGCTAGAAAGCCCGGAAGAGTGGCAAAACGTGCTGCGGCAGTGCGTTGATATGAGAGACAAAGAATTCCGGGAACTGGCCTTAAGGTCAAGGGCCTTCGTAACCGATTGGCTTCGCGAACCTCATCTTGACGAGAAAACCGAACGAGTTCTGGATTTCGCTTTGGATTCCGC
>JAOTWT010000082.1 GCA_029862725.1 Acidobacteriota bacterium
GGCGATCCCTGCGAACAGGTTTCCGAGCGTGTCCTGGAGAGCGAGACCAACTACGATACCGATGATTGCCGAACCCGTAAAAAGAGGGGCCAGCTCGACTTTCGGAAACTGGGTTTGAAAGATGATAAAAAACGAAATTATATAGATGCCGACCGTCAGTACGGTTCTCAGAAGGGATGAGATCTCCTCTTCACCCGCGTTTCGAAGCGCCGCCCCAAATACCAGATAATTGATGTACCGGACGAAACTGACGACTATCGCCATCCAGAGGAGCAGACGCAACACCCTCAGGCCGGTATCCAGGAATGAGATCGTCGCGCGTCCATAGGATCCGGGCTGGTTTACGAGTTCGCCGTTCACCAACACTTGCTTGGCTGCCAAAATCCCGTCGGCGTTTCTGACGAGTCCAATCCACGACGGGAACATCGCGACGCAAAAGAGAGCTGCGCAGATGATCAGGATCGTCAGTACAAATACGGTCGTACGTCTCTGAAAAGTGTCCGAAAGCATTTTTGATACTGCTAAAAAATAGCAACAAAACTCCGCCCAAGCAATAGAATTGATAACGCTGAGATCACAATCGTGACAACCCAGGCGAAGAGATTGAAGACAATTCCGTTGCGAAACCGGCCCATTATTTCCTCATTGCTCGAAAGCCTCACGATCGAAACCAGTATAAATGGGAGCAGAACACCGTTTACCGCCTGCGTTACGAGCAGCACCTTGATCTGCGGGATGCCGGGGATCAACGCGACGAGTGCCCCGAGCACCAGGAGGGACGTAAAAATGCCAAGGAATATAGGTGCTTCGCGAAAACTTCTGGAGAGCCCCTTTTCAAATCCGAGAGCCTCGCTGACGGAATACGCGGTCGCCAGCGGCAGGACGCCCATTGCCAGCATCGAAGCGCCGAACAGGCCGAACCCGAAAAGATACTTAGCATAGTCGCCGGCAACGGGTGCCAGCGCCGCGGCGGCGGTAGCGGCCGAGTCTATTTCAGTTACTCCAGCTTTGTTAAGTGTCGCAGCGGCGGAAATCACAATGCATGCTGCGATCAGCATGGCGAAAACCGTGCCGACGATGACGTCGGCGCGGGCAAGGCCCAGTTCTTCCTCGTCGAGCCCTTTCTCAACGGCCGATGACTGAACAAAGAATTGCATAAAGGGCGTGATTGTCGTCCCGATCAGCGCCATCACCGTAAACAGGTAGACCGGATCCGAACTCATTGTGGGCGATACAAACTGCCTGCCGACCTCGCCCCAATCCGGTTTCGCCAGAATTGCGGACGCTACATAGCAAAGGAAAACGAGCGAAATGCCCAGAAACACCTGTTCGACCCGTTCCTGCGTTCCCCTCGCAACGATCAGCCAGATAAGGATCGCGATAAATGGAACACTCACGAACCTGGGAATCCCAAAAAGCTCTGAGACCTGTGCGACACCGATAAACTGCGACACGATGACACCGGCGTTTGCTACCAAGAGCGCGAGCATTACAAGGGCTGTGAGACGCACGCCGAAACGTTCCCGTATCAGGTCCGCAAGACCCTGACCGGTCGCGACGCCCATCCTGATGCACATTTCCTGAACCACGATCAGGGTCAGAACCATCGGAATAAACGTCCACAGCATCGTGTAGCCATAGCCTGCGCCGACCGTCGTATAGGTCGCGATTCCGCCCGCGTCGTTTCCCGCGTTGGCGGCGATGATACCCGGGCCGAGGAAAGCCAGATAGACCCAGAACCGGTTGCCGGACAGAGACTTACGAGCCCGCGCAGTGGTGCGCCACGCAAAATCGCGGATGCTCATAAATGGTTTCTGGAGCCTTGGCATAGATTCTGTCCTTCACCCGTCCCGTCTTGAAGTTCGGATTGTAGTTTGTATCTACAGCCAATTGCAAAGCACTGCGTATAAACGTGGTTATTAGTCTGTGAAATCTTCGCGCGTGACTAATGAAAAAAGTTAATCTGCTGCGGAATCGCTTGAGTTTTAATACCCGCAACCGTAGACTTCAAAGTAGCAACTCATCCAAAAAAAAGCATCGTTGCGAGGAAACTTGAATGTCTCATAACCTATTTGAAACCAAGCAGGAGTTCTTGACCGGAAACGGTGAATCGGCTTCATTTTATTCTCTTCCACAGCTCGAAAAGGCCGGTGTCGGGAATGTTTCCAGGCTTCCCGTGTCGATCAGGATCGTGCTCGAATCCCTTTTGCGCAATTTTGACGATGGGAAGACTATCAGCGAAAAAGACATCAAAGGGCTCGCCAACTGGGAGGCGAACGCTACCCGTACGGAAGAAGTGCCGTTTGTGATCGCGCGAGTGATACTACAGGATTTTACGGGCGTTCCGCTACTTGTTGACCTTGCCGCGATGCGCTCGGCGGTCGAGAGACTCGGTAACGATCCTGGTTTGATCGAGCCGCTGGTTCCAGTCGACCTGGTAATCGATCACTCGGTTCAGGTCGATTATGCCGGGAGCGAGCAGGCCTTTGAACGAAACATGGCGAAGGAATTCGAACGCAACGAGCAGCGCTACCGCTTTTTGAAATGGGGCACCCAGGCGTTTAATGGATTTCGCGTAGTACCGCCGGGTATCGGCATTGTGCACCAGGTAAATCTGGAGTACCTCGCACAGGGGGTATTTGAAAAAGACGGGGTTTATTTTCCCGATTCACTGGTCGGCACCGATTCGCACACGACGATGATTAACGGGCTGGGAATCGTCGGCTGGGGAGTAGGGGGCATCGAGGCCGAGGCCGGAATGCTCGGCCAGCCGATTTATATCCTTACACCAGATGTTGTCGGCATGAATCTGAGAGGGACGCTCGCCGAGGGTGCGACCGCGACGGATCTTGTGCTTCGCGTAACTGAAATACTTCGCGAGGCGAAGGTCGTCGGCAAGTTCGTCGAGTTTTTTGGAGACGGCGCCGCAGCACTGCCGGTTACCGACCGCGCGACGATTTCCAATATGTCACCCGAGTACGGCGCGACGATGGGTTATTTCGGGATTGACGACAAAACTCTCGAGTATTTTGCCGCCACCGGCCGTCCGGCGGAGCAGGTCGAAACGATAAGGAATTATTTCACGGCGCAGAACATGTTTGGAATACCGCGCGCCGGGGAAGTTGACTACACAAGGGTCATTGAACTCGACCTCGGTTCAGTAACACCTGCTGTTTCGGGGCCGCGCCGGCCGCAGGATCGGATAGAACTGGTTAATTTTAAAGCGAAGTTTGCTGAGCTGCTCGACAGCCCTGTAAGCGAAGGTGGATTCAGCGCGAATTCGGCCGATTTGTCGGTTAAACACAAAGCTGCGTTTGGAAATGGGAACGGGCTGCCGATCTACGGTAATAACCAAAGAAATGCCGGAGAAATGGAAATCGGACATGGGGATGTTTTGATCGCGGCGATCACGTCCTGTACCAACACATCAAATCCGAGCGTCATGCTCGCTGCGGGCATCGTCGCAAAGAAGGCTTTTGAAAAAGGACTCAAGGTGCCGCCCTACGTGAAGACATCGCTTGGGCCGGGGTCGCGTGTCGTCACCGAATATCTTGAAAAAGCTGGGCTCCAGCACTATTTGGACGAAATAGGATTTGACCTCGTGGGTTACGGATGCACGACCTGCATCGGGAATTCCGGACCGCTCGACAAGGGCATCGAGCAGGCGGTTCTCGACCACGATCTGGTTACTGCCTCGGTTTTATCCGGTAACCGGAACTTTGAGGCGCGGATTCATCCGAATATCAAGGCAAATTTTCTTATGTCGCCGCCTTTGGTTGTCGCCTATGCGCTTGCAGGAACGGTGAACATCGATCTTGCAAGCGAGCCGCTCGGCACGGACAAGGAAGGAAACGAAGTGTTTCTAGCCGACATTTGGGCGAGTCTCGACGAGGTGCGCGACACGATGTCGGTCGCCTTCGACCCCGAGACGTACAAAAGGCTCTATGGTGATTTCGCCGAGAGGAATCCGATGTGGAACGCCATTCCATCGACGGTCGGAGAAGTCTACGAATGGGATTCCAACTCTACATATATTCAGGAACCTGCTTATTTTGATGGGTTCACGATGGAAGTAGGCAGTTTTGAGGATATCAAAGGCGCGCGTCCTTTGGCGCTTTTCGGAGATTCGGTGACGACGGACCATATCTCGCCCGCTGGGGCGATAAAGCCGGATTCGCCGGCCGGGCTCTATCTCCAGGAGCATGGCGTCGAACCAAGGGACTTTAATTCGTACGGTTCGCGACGAGGCAATGATCGCGTGATGCTCCGCGGCACCTTTGCAAATGTGCGGATCAAGAACCGTCTCGTCGCGCCCAGGGAGGGCGGTTATACGCTTCATCAGCCCTCGGGCGAAGAAATGTCGATTTATGACGCCGCGATGCGATATGCTGCGGAGTCGGTTCCGCTTGTAGTGCTCGCGGGGGCCGAATATGGCACGGGAAGTTCAAGAGACTGGGCTGCCAAGGGAACACTCTTGATGGGCGTAAAGGCGGTTGTCGCCGAGAGTTTCGAAAGAATCCACCGCTCTAATCTGATCGGCATGGGTGTTTTGCCGCTTCAGTTCAAGGACGGAGAAGGTGTCGAAAGCCTTGGATTGGACGGGACGGAAATCTTTGATTTGACGGGACTCGAAAGGGTTGAAATCAAACCTCGACAAGACGTAAAGTTGACTATCAATAAACGTGATGGAAGTGTTGTAATCACTATGGTTACATTGCGTATCGATACTCCAATTGAAGTGGAGTACTTTAGCAACGGCGGAATTCTGCAGTATGTGCTCCGACAACTTATAAATGCCGCCTGAATAATCCTGAGGGCTTGTTTTCGGTGCGATATTTCAGGAGTTTAAATGGAACGAGGCCCTTCCAAACCGGAAAAGCCTCAAACAATAATCGATAGCGGCCTGTCTATGCCGCCTTCGGAAACTCCAAATGCTTTGGTGGCTCGATTTCCGAGAACAGCATTGGAACCGCGGCATTTCTCCTGGCCTTTTGTTTACGCAGTTCGTACCAAATGTCACAAGCTGAACAATGATAGACCTTTGTCACAAGATCGGCAGTTTGATAACTAAATTCTAATTCTTCGTTACAATGCAAGCAGTTCATAAAAAGCGGGAAACTCCTCTATTTAATTTAACGTGTCATATTAACACATTTTCACCTGCTTTTGTCTACTTTTTTTTCAGATACGTAGAATGCAATGGGCGTTTTGCGTTTGTATTTCCTAACTAAACCTTGTCCAGATGATTACAACGATTGGATTTGATGCAGATGACACTCTTTGGCACAATGAGAGAGTTTTTTTGTCCGCCAAGTCTAAATACAAAGGGCTCTTAGCGAGATACCACGATCCGGAATGGGTTGAAGAACGTCTTGATGCGGCGGAAATACGGAATATCAAGCACTTCGGATATGGAATAAAGGGTTTGACACTCTCGATGATAGAAACGGCCGTTGAACTGACAGAGGGACGGATCAAGGGCAGCGAAATAAACGAGATAATCGGCTTCGCGCGGGAAATGTTGGAAGCTCCTGTCGATCTTCTGGAAGGGGTCAGCGAGGCAATCGAAGCACTCGTTGGGAAGTACAGGCTGATGGTCATCACGAAAGGCGATCTTTTTGATCAGGAGACAAAGATCGCCAGATCGGGATTAGGTGAGTATTTTGAACACGTCGAAATCGTTTCAGATAAAACGAGGAATGTTTATGAAAGCCTCTTCAGCCGCCAGGCAATTGCGAAAGAGGAATTCCTGATGGTCGGGAACTCATTAAAATCCGATGTCCTCCCCGTTTTGCAGATTGGTTCAAATGCGGTCCATATCCCATACGAAACCGAATGGTTTCACGAGAAGGTCGACCCGGTTTTGCTTTATGGCCTCGAAATCGAATCGCTGGAATCGATCAGAGAACTCGGCAAATGGCTCGATAATAAATCGAAAAACGCCGCCGGGTATGAAGATTCAACCGCCTGAAGAAAACACTCCGAAAATTAAGATCACGATAAATAACAGCAGAATGATTGCGCTCACGAGGCAGCCGATTTTTAATGCGCTGTAGGGCCGTTCTCCATAAACGTCCCCTGTCCGGCCGTTGATTATCACCTGGAAGGTCTTGTTCTTGAATTTATAGGCTCCGGCATAGACCGGCACCAGAATGTGCTTAAACGTCACATTCGAATAACCGGTATCGATCGAGTCGATTGACTGTCTGTCACCGCCGATATCCCTGCGCACATCGTTTCTTATGACGTTGTCGGCGATGTCCCGGAATCTCTCAAATCCCTCCTCCAGGGTAACCTGGTAGGTTTGCGCCTTATGGCCGGACAGATAGCCCGGGTCGTATGATGCCAGATCGCGAAAATCCCATTCGAGGCGCGATAGATATTCGGGAAGGACCGAGACCGTCGCCGGGATTGCGGTATCGTCAAAGTGCCGCTCGACACGTCCGCTCGCATAGAACCAGTTCGTGCGGGTATGCGTTCTTGTCTGCTGGTTTCCTTCCGAATCGGTGTAGTGTTCGGTTTCCTGGTAGTCTTCGCCTCTTTGTCCCGTGTATTCGGTTGCGGTATCCGCGTCGAATGTCCAATAGGGGACGTAGATGCTCTCCGCCTTGTCGTGGCGCGCCATTGTCTGAAGCGCGTTTGGTGCGAACCAGCGGGATTTCGTCCATCTTCTCAATGCATTCGTTGCAGAACTGCCTTCGACGCTGAATGGAATTACCCCCTCTGGTGCCACGAGCGGGTCGGCTGCTTTCGGCTGCGCAACCAGTTGCGCCGCACAGAAGTCGCAACTGGTTGCGGTTGTCGGCGGAACAAAGGTAACGGTCGCGCCGCAGCTGTCACATGTGACCTGAAGCGCATCTACCGCAAGAGGACGCAGATTCGCGCCGGACTGGTTGAGAAAAACCGAGAGATCTTGCTCGACGATCGCCGCCGGATCGATTTCTATTACCTTAGACGAATCACAATAAGGGCACGCGAGCCGGCCGAGTTTTGGGTCAAAGACCATATCGGCGCCGCAGTTCGTGCACAAGTGTCTCTTAATCTCCTCGCCAGCTTCGCTATCGTTGATCATATTATCGGGCCGTCCCCCTGATTGCGCAGTACACTCTGCTTATGACGTTATACGATCGCCGCGCCTATGCCAGTGGACCAAGAGTCGGTTTATCAAAGAGTTTTTTAGCGGTGCGGCGGGCAGATACTCCGAGATTCCAAATGAATGGTCGCTGCGGTCGTCTTCGCGGAGCGACATTTCGCTCAAAAGCCTCAAATAACTCATCGTCGAATCAAGTACCGACGACTTCCGAACCCTGAGTTCGACGCCGTCACCCGAAATCGTCAAGTTGTTTGGGTAACGGATTCCGAAACGGGTTCTTTTCTCGTCGCCCTCGATCTTGAATCGCGTGTCGAAGGAATCGATTCTCCCGTCCCTTACCAGCAAGAGCTTGCAATCTGTGTGATCGGTTTCGATGTCGCGGTAGCGATAATAGATCGCAGTAGCCAAAGGGAAATGCGCGCGGCCCCAAAACCAGTCTTCGATTTTCAAAGGGCTTTGTTTCGTATACAGGTTATGATCGTGATAACCAGTCCCGCGGAACTTATGCTTCGTTCGCCTACCTCGTTTGTCGATTACCGTGATCCGGCCCGAAACATCCGATCGAGGCGCGACGAGGTTCCAAAATTGGGTTTTGGGGGTCGAAGCAACGTGCGGCATCAAATCGCTTTCGATCGATAACCACTCGAAAGTTGCCCTCAGCCGCCGTCCCCGGGAAAGCGGAACCGCGATCGTTATCGCGTAGCCGGAACCGTATGCTACCGAACGGTGCTCAAAAGAGCTTGTCCCGATCCGGCAGTAAGGGTCTTCGGTCGAAGCCTCGAACTCCTCCGTGTCATAGGGCGCGACGGCGTGGTAGACGGGCGTTCCGTCCTTGAAGTAGGCAAATGCCACCGCCGGAACCGATGTCGTGTCTGGAACGGGAAATTCGCCAGATACGTCTTCACAATTCTGATTGTAGATCGGCGAATTCAGGTAATTGTCCAGAAATGTAATGAGGACCACCTCGCTTCCGTCGTCGCTGAGGGCGTCAAAGTACCACCATTCGTAATCGCCGGGAGACTTATTTCCTCCCCAAGTGTCGCGTGCCAGCGATGAAAAATATCGCAGGCCGCTGGATTGTTTCTTGGAGCTTGCAGTGGACATAGGGTACAAAGATTCGCTTCGAAACGAAAGAATCTCAAAAACGGACAATTATGGCAAACTTTCCGCACGCGATTGAATCCTCTATTTGAGCTCTCTCCGTATAAATTCGTTTAGGGGATGACTATGAATAAGAAGGTTAAATTTATCGCGGTGCTTTTATTGGTGTCGGTGGCGTTAGTCCTGGCGGGGTGTCCGAAACGAGTCAGCATCGCGGACATTGAAAGCGACCCGGGAAGATTCGCCGACAAAAAGGTCGCGATAGCTGGAATCGTGACGACGAGCTACGGAATATCGATTCCGTTTACAAAGGAAGCAGGCGGAATTTATAAGATCGACGATGGCACCGGTTCCATTTGGGTGTATACCGATCGCAGCGTGCCCGGAAAGGATGCTCAACTGGGGGTCAAAGGGAAAGTCCAAAGGGGCTTTACTTACAAAGGAAAGAACTATGGCCTCGTCCTCATCGAAGACGACCGTAAGTTCAAGAAGAACTAGCAGGGTCCCGGGACTGGCCGATCGGACGCCGGCAACATAGAATTGAGTCGATGAGAAAACTGATCGAAGACCTCGAGTCTGCGTTTGAGCACACGCATCAGAAAACGATCGACTTGCTCGGAAGCCATTCGTTCGAAGATCTATTCGAATCCCAGCTCGATCCGGAGGCGTCGAGTGCCGGCATGATCCTCATTCGCAGCGCGTCAAAGGTTGAGCAATGCTTCGGCGGGATTACCTCGCGGCTTTGGGACGATCCGTTCGAATGGACCTTGCCGGAAAGCTTTTGCGGCCCCAATCGGGTATTTGAATATCTTTCGGAAGTAAAAAAAGCTAGAGACGACGGGTTTCGATTCTTGACGTCGGATTCGGATCTTGCGAAGTTGATTCCGACCCCGGCTGGAATGCAAACGGTGTTTTCCGTCCTCCTTCAAAGCCTCCTGGAGGCTGAGCGCCTGCTAGCGATCGCATCGGCAGTCTCAAAAACGACGGACACGAACCGCGGGTTTCCGCTGACCGGCTCCGCATGATCAATAGGCAGCATGAGTGCCCTTCGAGTTTGTTCCGTTTTTCCCGCGCCTGACCGGCTCCAAGCGACGAGGTACTTGATTTATTACGAACTCTCGGCAATAGTTTGTCGTAGGTTCTATTTGGCGCCGCAAGTGCCGGAGAGAGTCAATCCGTCATTCCGGGAAATAATTATGCATTGCCCACGCTGCGGTCAGGAACAGGCCGCCGGAAATCTAAAATTCTGCTCTCGTTGCGGGTTGCCCCTTTCACTGGTGGCGGCCGTCGTCAACAACGGCGGAGTGCTGCCTGGTATCCAAAAATTGGCAGCAAA
>JAOTWT010000598.1 GCA_029862725.1 Acidobacteriota bacterium
AGGCTGAAAAGCCCTAATCCGTCTTCCCTTTGACCGGCACGAAGACGTATGTCCGCGGCGGTAGCGCGGGCGCTGGAGAGCGATTCGAGCGCCTTTTCTCTTAGATCCGACTCCGGAAAATCGGTAACAAACGCATTGATCGCATTGATTTTCTCGAACGGGTCATTGACGGCGATCGCTTTTGCGAACGCCTCTTTATCAGTGACTTCCGGAACATCTTCAACCGCCTTTTCAGACGCAGAGTTGGTGTTGGCGCTTTCTTCCTGTTGCGGCAGGACAGCGACCGTAAACAAAAAAACAAACAAAAAAAGCCCGATCACTCACATAATTCTTAAAATGCCTTTAACTCAAAAGATAATAACATGAAATTGCATTAATGCTTTTGCGCCTCTAGACTCAAAAACGTGGAAAGTCTCGATCCCCAATTCACCAGTGATCTCGAGATTGCGATCGAACGTGCCAAGCAAATGGGACGCTTCGACCTCGCCGATTATCTTGCTTTAAAAGCCTCCAACGATTCGATCCGCCAGAAAGCCGTTGACTGGCTCTTTGGCACCATCCTGGACATTGTGTTCGCCTTCAACAGGCACGGCGCGAACATCAAGATCGAGCAAAATGACAACCACACTTTTAAAAACGGCTCCTCTCAACTTTCCGGCAGAAAACTCGAACTCAGACAGGGTCTGAGATGTCTCACGGTGGAGGCGGGTTGGACACGAAGGCCCGGCGACGGGATCATGCGGGGCGGATCGATGGCTTTTTCGAGAATCTCTCATTTTGGTTTCCGCAAAGAAACCGAGGAGTTGGCTCTTCTAAAATTTGAAAATGAACCCCAGTGGTTTTCGATCAAAGATGAAAAAACGCGCCTGTCGTTCAACGCGTCGAGTCTCAAGAGACACTTCGAGGTTTTCCTCGGTTAGTTGAGTTTTTCCAAAAGGTTGCTTCCTTAGGTTTTTATTATTCTCCACTATATTGTAAACTTCTCGTTTGCGGTAATTTTGATAGGAGATTCAAACGTGAAGTCAGATTTGTCTAAACTAGTTGAGTTGCAAAAGACGGACAGCAGGATCCGGGAACTCAGAGAAAACATAGAAACAGCAGAAGATAGGCGTGCCGTCCTCGAACAGGAGTTTGAAGAGCACGCCTCTTCTATTAGGGATATCCAAAACCGGCAATCAGCAGCCGAAACCCAAAAGGCCTCGCTGGAGACCGGCATTGTTGAAGCCAAGGAAGGCCTGGAAAGGGCAAATCGCAATCTCACAACGGCGCAGGACCAGAAGCAGTACGAAGCGGCGATGCGCGAGATCGATTCTTTGAACAAACAAGTTTCAAAACACGAGACCCAGATACTCGAACAAATGGAAATCATCGAGGAATCAAAAGGCGTTCTTGCCGAGCGAGCGGAAGAAGTCACCAATCTCGACAGTGACTGGGAAGCAAAACAGAAAGAATTCGATTCGGCGTTGAGGAAGGATAAGAACGAGCTGAAATCGCTGGAAAAAGAAAGAGACAGCGTTTTTTCGGACATAGCTCCCAGGCTCGCGGCTGTTTATAATCGATTGATCACCAGAAGCAGAGACGGTATCGCGGTGGCCGAGGTGGTTGACGGCGCATGCAGTGCCTGTTTTATGTCCCTCAGGAAGCAGATGATCGTCTTGCTCCGAACCACGGAGGAGATTTACACGTGTGAAAGCTGTACCAGGATCCTTTATATCGACCACGAAGAACAATCGGAGGCAAGCGCCTAGTTATTTATCATTGACCGTTGCCGATTGACCATTGACGGTTTGTCAGTGGTCATTTTTGTTTTCGACTCGCCTTTCCTTTCCCGGCCCCCGCACCGTCACGCTATCGCGCCTTACTCCAGGCATCGCCGATAGTGACATCGACCGTAACCGGGACCTGCTTGAGATATTCCCGCGCCGCGTCGACCATCGCTTTTTCAACCCTGCCCGCAATTTCTTCCGCCTCTTCGGCTCCACACTCAACGATCACCTCGTCATGCACGATATTCACAAGCAGGGCGCCGGTGCCTCTGATCGCATCGTGAAGCAAGCGAAGCGAACGTTTCAGAATATCCGCGCTTGTCCCCTGAATCGGCAGGTTCTTTCCATAACGACGGGTCG
>JAOTWT010000083.1 GCA_029862725.1 Acidobacteriota bacterium
CCGAGATGTTCGGGCTCCTTTTTTTGTTCCAGCCTGGTGACCCAATCACCCCCGCACTTCGCGCCATCGCTCCATCGCGCGGCTCGGCTTGTCCCACCCGGTTCCCGCCCTTACCATGAAGAGATGAGCGGAACTCTCTACCTCGTATCAACCCCGATCGGCAACATGGATGACCTTTCCTTGCGCGCGGTAGAGATCCTGCGAACGGTGGATATGGTGGCCTGTGAGGATACGCGTCGCACCGGTAAGCTATTGAAGTATTTCGATTTACGAAAGAAGCTTATCAGCTTTCACGAACATAACGAGAATCGGCGAAGAGAAGAGATTGTCTCTCTTATTTTACAGGGCAAATCGATTGCGCTCGTCAGCGACGCGGGCACGCCATGTATCTCGGACCCTGGTTACGGATTGGTCGAGGCGGTCCGGCAGACGGGTGCGAAGGTAACCGTTATACCCGGACCGACCGCTTTTGTGTCCGCGTTGGTACTGTCCGGTCTACCGACCGATGCATTGTATTTCGGTGGTTTCCTTCCTTCGAAATCCGGTGCCAGAAAGAAACTGCTGCGCGAAGTTGCCGGCATCCGCGCGACCCTTATATTTTTCGAATCGGCTCGCAGGCTCGCTTCGAGCCTTTCCGACTGTGCGTCCGTATTGGGCGCGCGAAGGGCGGCCGTCGTGCGCGAGATCACAAAACTCCATGAAGAAACGATCACCGGCGATCTTCTTGAACTCGCGGGCAGGATAAAGGCAGAACCCCCAAAAGGCGAAATTGTTCTCGTGATAGACAGAGATACGCCCGTCACCTCGGAGACCGTAGACGATCCCGAGTCCAGGTTGCTGGAGCTGTTTGACAAATTGATTGCCACCGGCAGCGACCGGAAGACTGCCCTGAAGCAAGCGGCCAAAAAATGTGGCTATTCAAAACCCGTCGCCTACCGGATAATCCAAAACCGCTAGAAGTAGTTCGTACGATTCCGCATCAGGAACGCATGAAGAATGGCGACGCGCAAACGGTAACGTCAAAACACCGTTTCGAGTCCCGTGTAGAAAGTCCTTTTGACTGCGTTGCCGGTCAACGGTGACGATCATACCCTTGCGGTTGCCAATGACTCGACACTCGATTCAGCCAGCGCGGTTGCTCCCCCCAGTCGCAGGCGCAAAAAAAAAAGAGCCGTTACCGGCCCATTTGAAGGATTAGTTGCGCCTCGAGAGCTCTGGCGGCAAGGCCTTGTCGACCAACGGGCGCGCGTCAAGTGCCGTCAATTCCCACGCCGTCAAAAAGATCGTCCGTACTATTTTCTCCATCTTTTGAAAATCGATCTTTTCGACCTCGTCGCCCGGTTGATGGTAATCCTCATGGACACCTGTAAACCAGAAGACGATGGGAATGCCATTGACGGCGTAATTGAAATGATCCGAACGGAAAAAGAACCGGTTTGTATCTTTTGGATCGTCGTACTTCAGGTTATACGACATATTCATATAACCGGCGTTTGTTTCCCTAGTCACCGCGCCGAGTGTCGTACTCATCATCTCAGAGCCAATTACATAGACCTCATTCGGTCCCGTCAGATCTTTGTTCTTTGAGTTCTTGTCATCCTTGGCACGGCTTCTTCCGATCATATCGATATTTAGTTGTGCAACAACTTTTTTGATATCGACCGTCGGGTACTTATTAAAATATTCGCTGCCCCAAAGGCCCTTTTCCTCGCCGGCATGCCAGACAAAGAGGACCGAACGCCTCGGCCTTACCGGAGAAGACTTGAGCGCCTCTGCAACCGACAAGACCCCGACTGTTCCCGAACCGTCGTCATCGGCTCCATTCCAGATCTTGTCATCGCCACGAGCGTTTTCATTGGTTCCGACGTGGTCGTAATGGGCGCCTATCGCGACCATTTCTTCTTTTAGAACCGGATCGCTGCCTTCCCAGATCGCGACAACGTTTTGTGTCGGGATCCTCTCGAGATTGGTTACCATTTTGAACGAAGCGTTCTTTCCGGTCTCAAAAGACTTGTCAGATTTGTGGTCTTTGTCTCCCCCGAACATCGCCTTTGCAACCTTGGATGAAACCAGAAGCGTGGGAAGATTCGGTGCGCCGATTCGCGAATTTCTCTCCAGACCTTCGATTCCAGCGTCTCCGCCCATAAAGAAACCCTTGATTCCGGCCCAGCGTTGTTCGATTGCCGGGCTCATAACCACAACGATTCCCTTTGCTCCTTTCATTTCCGCGTAGGACGCCGGATCGGCCCATTCAACTCCCTTCTCGCCGGCTACATCCTCATCCGTCACACCTTCCGGACGCGGGGGAGCGATACCTCGTGAGGGCTGTTCGCTATAAACGACGACCAGCTTGTCTTTCACATCTACACCTTCGTAGGCGTCGATTCCCTTCGATTTGACCATCCAGCCGTCTCTTACAAACACCAAGGGTGCGCTCGGAATCACGTCGCCGCTCAACTTTACATAATCGTCGCCGTACTTGAATTTCGAGCCGCCGACATTGAGGTCCGCGCTGACCAGACTCTCTTTTTTGACATACATCTTCTGAAAAAACGTACCGTCGTCGCCTGCCGGCTTAAATCCCCATAGTTTGAGGTGCAGCGCGATAAACTGAGCGGTCGCATCGAGACCCGGCGACGGCGTATCGCGACCCGCCATCGCGTCCGACGCGATATAAGACAAATAGCTTTTCAGCCGATCCGCCGTGATCGCTTCGGCCATTCTTCTTTCGGCTTTTGTGATCGTTACGACAGCTTTGTTCTCTTCATCTTTCGAGAAAGCAAGCGCCGACTGCGGGACCAAAAAAGCGAACAATATAAATAATACGATTAGATTTTTTCTCATTAAATAACTCCAAATTGACTACAGCCGCAATTGTTGGCAGGCCAGTCGGCTCTTAATCTTTGAATTGGTTTCCGGAATTCTTACGCAGGTTGGATTCAATTTGTTTCGGTATCGCTGCCGACAATCGAGATTCCGTTCTTATCGGCCAGCGATACCATCTCGTCCCTGTCAAAGACGAGCGTTTTTCCCGCGGTGACCGATAAACATGTGGCACCCGCCTCGACCATCGCCGCGATCGTCGGCACACCGACTACCGGCACATCAAATCTCATGTCCTGGTCGGGTTTTGCCACCTTTACAACCGTCAGTTTGCCCTTCGCGAGTTCCCCGGCGCGCTTGATCACGGCATCGGTTCCCTCCATCGCTTCTATCGCAACGCAGGCCCTCGCCCGTACCACGATCGTCTGGCCCAGATCCATTCGTGCAATTCCATTTGCGATCCGGATTCCATACTCGAGATTTTCCAATTCCGGGGGACTCGGTTTTCTTCGTGTGAAGACCCCTTCGGGTGCCAGGCGATCTTTTATAAAGTGCGTCGAATCAATAAGTTCTATTTCTTCTTTGGCGAGTTCCCCGGCGATACCGCCGATCAGGGAATCGGTGTTGCGCTGCGGAAGGTTCCAGAGCATTCTTACCATCTTCAAATCGGGCAAAGCACCCGAGAAGATCTGTATGTGTTTGACCTGTCCGGCCATCATCACCTTTCTGACGCCACGCTTTTTAAAAAAAGCGATCATCTTGCCGAGCTTTCCGACACCGATCCATTTGACGTCATTCGCAGCCTGCTCGATCTCCTTGTCGGTCTCTTCCTTGATGGCAACAACGGCGAGCGATTCTCCCGCCTTCGCGGCACCCTCGATCACAAGAAATGGAAACCGGCCGTTTCCAGCTATCAAACCGTATTCCATAAATCGTTGGGTTCCCAAGTTCCCGCCAGATCCCGCATCTACTATTTCACGACGCCCCTTTCGGAACTCTTGATAAACTCGACCAGCATTTCGACCTCTTTTGAGTCCCGTATCTCAGCTTCGATACGCTCGACTGCCTGGGTCGTGTTCAGCTTCGCCGAAAGCAACAGATGAAACGCATGATTTAGATTCGCGATCGTTTCTTTCGGATAGCCGCGGCGCTTCATTCCAACCCGGTTCAAACCATAGCATTTGGCATGATTGCCCTGGATTAACGCATAGGGCATCGCATCTTTTACGACCACCGAATAACCGCCGACAAATGCTTCAAAACCGATCCTGCAGAACTGGTGGACACCCGAATGTGCGCCGATGCTCGCTTTATCGCCGATCTCGACGTGACCCGCAAGCGTCGCTGCGTTCGCCAGGATAACCCCATTTCCGATAATGCAATCGTGCGCGACATGAGCTTGCGCCATTATCAAGTTGTCGTCGCCAATCTTGGTAACACCACCGCCACCCTTTGTGCCCCTGTGGATCGTGACAAATTCCCGAATCTTGTTGCGCTTACCGATCTCCGTCGAAGAAGCCTCGCCGACGTACTTCAGATCCTGCGGCGCAAGGCCGATTGAAACAAAGGGATAGACGATAGAGCCGTCTCCAATGGTCGTTTGTCCATCGATCACGGCGTGCGATTCGACCCTCACGTTTTCGCCCAACACGACCTCGCCGCCGATCGTCGAATAGGGACCGATTTGACAGCCTTTTCCTATCTTCGCACTCTCGCCGACTATAGCTGTCGGGTGAACACCATTCATAAAATTCCAAAAAATCAGGCCGGAACTCTGAGGCAAGTAGTCTCTACTTGCTATTTCGGTCGCCGATTACCGACATTATTTCCGCTTCGGCAGTGATATAACCGTCTACCTTCGCAAGGCCGCGCATTTTTTGAACTTTGCTTCCAATTCGTATTGCCTCGACCTCGAGCACAAGCGTGTCGCCGGGGACTACCGGTCGCCTGAACTTTGCACTATTGATTCCGCTAAAAAACGGAATTTTTTCGCTTCGGTCTTCAAATTCCCGCAAGGCAAGGATTGCCCCCACTTGTGCGAGGGCCTCGATCTGAAGCACTCCGGGCATAACGGGCAATTCCGGAAAATGTCCTTCAAAAAAGTGCTCGTTCGCGGTTACCTGTTTGATCCCGACGATCCGCACCCGCGGATCGAGCTCGATGATCCGGTCCACCAGAAGGAATGGGTACCGGTGAGGCAATATCTCTTTTATCGCGTTGACATCGTAAATGCTCATGTTGAAGGGACTTATTATAGTTCAGAACAAAAAAAAAGTCAGAAACCGGGCGGTGAAATTAACCGCTTTCGATTTCTGACTCTCTCAATCTTATTCTGCCGGGCGCTTATTTGGAGGCACTTCCAGCTGGAAGTGCATTGTAGTAATCAATAAATTCTTTCGTGATATCAATCGAAGGGAGAAAATAAAGAATACTTCCGTCTCGAGCGAGTTTGTCGGAGTCGAATACCATTACGAATCCCTTTTGCGTGGCAAATTCGGTAATTCTCTTGCCGATGTCGAAGTTGATTGGCTGAACCAACTCGGCTTCACGTTGGTTGACTCGCGCATCGTAATCCTCTTTCTGAAACTTGAACTCGCGATTCAGTTTCTCATATTCGGCGGCCTTTGCCTGCGCGTTTTTCGGATCGATCGGAACGTTTTTGTTCGCCTGCATAGCCTTCAGCTCATTTTCCAAATTCGTGATCTTGGTGGCGAGAGCCTGCAGTGAAGTCTGATCCTGCTTAAACTCGAGTTCCAGCTTCTTGTACTCGGTGGCATATTTTTTGATACCGCCCTCGAGATTGAAAAACTGCTTTGTGTCAATTACGGCAACTTTGGCTTGTGCCGCGGTCTGCGCAAAAGCGGACAGGGCAAAAATACCGATAATAAAAGTTGCCACTACGAATAATCTGACTGTTTTCATTTTGTTAAAACTCCTAAATTCCAAAGGCTCGTTCGTCCCGCCCGGGCGAGAATCTTTCTAAGACTATTCGAAAACTCCCCTTCATTAATCAAAAGATCGCAATGTTATTCAATTCGAATTGAATTGTCAATCCTTTCAGCAGTAGAAAACGACCGAAAAAACAGGGCTGCGATCAAAATGTTCTGCCTACGGTGAAACGCCATCCACTGCGTTTGCCAGGCAACCTTAAACCCGGAACATCACTTGTGACTCCGAGAACTGCGTTCGGGTTGTAATAATAAATAAGCCTGAAGGGTACATTTACAACCGGAACCTGCACCCTCATCTCAGCTCCAATACTTGACCTGAAATCGCCGATCTTATTAAACGCCGCATCGTCGAGCCGGAGCAGCGAATTCGTCTGCACTTCACCGCGCAGGAACACCGGGGTAATACCGGGCTCGACCGTGAAAGGACATGACTGGCTTGCACAAAACAACTCTCTAAAAGTTTCGCCGGTCATTAGCTGGCCCTGAAAGACAAATACCGAACCAAGGCTCGAGGCCAGATTGGGATAATTGTTCAAAGCGATCCTGCCGAGGGTGGCGGCACCAACCAGCAGGTCGTCCCTCAGAAACTCGCTGTTGACAAGTTGCGATCCAGTCTTGCGGAGATTGAATACCGTCCCGACATCGGCAAATAAGGCCATCGAAGCCGGACCAAAGATCGGGATCCGGTACTCAAAGTTGCCGAGCAGTTTTGTATCTCCGCCGACAAAACGAAAATTCCTTTGGAAAAGGGAATTAGCGGTGCCATCGGGACCGTTGAGAATACCAAGCGTCGCAATCTGATCGAGAAATGTCTGTGCCATCAGGGGCACCTGCTCCGGTTCGCCGTTGATGTTCGTCGCCGCGACGATGTTACGGCTAGTTAAATACGTATCGTAAGGTGCAATCGGGCCGATCGAGCGAGTGTCATAACCACGGACATCAAATTCACTTCCGAGAAAATATCTTTCAAAAATCGGTACGCCACCAATAAAGGAAAGCGAGTTGGCATTGCGGATAGTATCCGTAATATTCCATGATCCGATGTGTCCCGCCTGAATCCTAAACCCAAAAACCTCCGCGCCGTCCGAATTCTTTCGCCGTACGGGAATGAACTTCGTGTACGAGATGTTCGGCTGGTACGTCCTGACATCACCGCCGATACCTGCAAAATTGAATGACGCGGCAATCTGCGAACCGCGCAGTGTGTCGATTCCGTTCGACGCCGGCTGTCTTGAGTCAAAAACAAACGTCGGCGTGACTTTGCTCGTTATGATATTGGGCTGTGCAAACACGACCGGGATCCGTTCGGTTGCATTCGCGCTGGTATTTACCGGCGGATCTTCAATCGAAGTGGCAGAGAACGAATAAGAAAGACCGATCCGCGAGAATTGTGTAAACCGCCTTTTCTTAAAGAAAATCTCGGAAAGAGGCGCCGTCGCAAACACACTGGCACCATAGGTGCTTTGAGTGAACAGGTCTTGCGTATCGACGACAATCGTAGGGTTGATTGCCGCGGCAATTGCGCCCTCATTTTGCGAGAGGAAAGTTCCCTCGCCGAAAAACTTATATTTCGACGCAAAAAGCGAGAACCCGACCGAGATCGGGCGATCCTGAAAATAAGGCTCCTGATAGGAAAACTGAAATGATTGCTGCCTGTTGCCCACTCCGAACTGGAATGAGAGAACCTCTCCCCGTCCGGCAAGGTTGTTGGTGGAATACTCGAGTCCGACAAACGAGCCACTAAGACCTGAAGTTCCCCCGTTAAAGGAGATCTGTTGTCGTCCCCGCTCGCTGACCTTAACTATCGCCGAGACTTTTCCTTCATCGGGATCGGTTCTCAGCTCAAGATCTTCATCCTTGTTTATCGGGTCAAAATACTGAGTTTGGTTCAATCTGATGATCGACGTTTCAAGCGCTACCTGGTTGTAGATATCGCCTTCGCTGATTAGGACTTCCCTCCGCAGCACGTTGTCACGCGTAAACGTGTTGCCAACAAACTCAAGCCTGTCGAGACGATACTGTTTGCCCTCGGTGATTGTGATATCGAGATCGACCACGCCCTCTTTCGGGTTATCGGGACTGTTCGTAAGTCGGGGGACGAGTTCCGGGGAGTAATTCACGAAGCCCTGAGCGCCGTAAATTCTTGAAAGATCCTCGAACAACGCCTTTCTCAGACGCTTACCGTCCGCAATCTCGCCCTTCTTGACTCCAATGATCCCTTGTATTTGAGCTTCCGAAAAGATCGAATTGCCCGTGATCTTGACCTCACCGATCCTGTAAACACGACCTTCGCTGACCGGGACGATGATCTTCAGCGTGTCATCCTTGGACGTGACCAGCGGAAGCGGCAATAGTCTCAATACCGGCAGACCGGTCCTTTTGTAGCCAAGCCCGACGACTTTCGGCTCACCGATGCGGGCGTTAAAATACCCTTTCGAAAACATGTACTGCCTGACGTTCTTGTCGAGGTCGTACTCAAGCTTTCGAAGTTCCAGAATGTCCTGGCCCTTGAATCTGGAAATAAGGCCGGTAGCCTGAACCAGTTGAAGCTGTTTGCGCAGCTCGCCATCGCTAAAATTTTCATTGCCCTCGAATTCGATCTTGACAATCCGCGACCGGTTTCCCTGATCGATATCGAAGGTAATCGCGACAGAGGTCGCCGAGACCTGTTCCTCCCGGACTGTGACGGTCGCGTTCGGATACCCCTTTGACGCAAGCAATTCCCGCAGAAGCCGTCTGGCGTTCCTCGCTTTCACGGGATCATAAACCGCTTCTTTCGAAATCCCGATCCTGTTCTCGCGAAACGCTTTTAGAATATCGCTTTCCTGCAGGGCCTTTGCACCCTCAAACTGCAAATCACGGATTATCGGGAGTTCCGCCACCTCGAAAATAACATTCACGCCGCCGCGGATTCCTTGTTCGGTGAGAACCCTCGTCGCAACCTTGTCAAAAAAGCTAAGTGACAACAGCTCTTTGAGATCGCGTTCGAGTTGGGCCGGATCATAGGTGTCACCCGCCCGGGTCCGAATGTAATATAAAAGGTCTTCGTCCCGCAGGCGGCGGTTCCCCTGGATATCCACCGATTCGACGAGTTGTTGGTTTGGAGTTACTTTTTTTTCGAGTGTCTTTTCGGAGCGGGTTTCTTTTTTAGCTGTCTCTTCAGCACCAAACGCTGTATTAAACAGCATCGTAAATGCTAGAAACAAAAAACTTATCGCCCGTAAATTATGCATAAAGCCGACTTCCCTGGATTACCGAGAATAATAAATAAAGGTCCGAGACAAACAACGTCTTCAATCACAAGGCATATAGAAATTGCTGAAAAATCAACTCCCGAACGAATGGATAATTACGCGGGGTTAGATTCGCCGACAAAACTCATGGTTGCCTTGTGAAACTAAAGACCTCACCTGCCAACAAACTTTCGAATTATACAGGCAAAGAGCAAAAATTGAAAAAGCGCGGAAGCCAATTCCAAAAGGCTACCGCGCGAGTTTCAATTTATCGGCATCTATCTGGTGACGGCGTTCTTCACTTTTTTCTTCCTCGCCGGACGGAGTTTTAACTTGTCTTCGTCTGAGTAGACCTCGACACCGTCGATCCCTTCGAGTTTGCCCTGGATTAAAGACTCCGACAATTCATCCTCGACGTGCTTCTGAAGCGCGCGCCTCAGGGGTCTCGCACCGTAGCTGCGATCCGCACAGGTTTTTTCGATCAGCCACGCTTTCGCCTCGTCGG
>JAOTWT010000599.1 GCA_029862725.1 Acidobacteriota bacterium
AGGAAGCTTCGCTGCGAGGTCGCGGTTTGTACATGTCGTTCTGAGCGTAAGAACCTCGGTTGCCGGGACTCGCGGGTTGAATTCCGAATCGACAAGGGTCAGAAACATCTCTGTTCCCTCATCATTTTCACGTTGCGAGTCGCGCCGCGTGCAATACCAGAACGACTTTTCCTTTTTTCCTTCGAACGAATGCCGCACCGAGTAAAACGGCGAATAGACACGGGAGGTATTGGTCCTCGGATCGGTCGAAACCACCTCGTCGACAGCATAGATCTCGGTAGTGTCCTGTCTGTGGACATCCGGTATCACCTGGTACTCGTACTTCTGCTGCGACAGGTACATCGGATCCGCTGTGCGCGAAAAGAGATTGACTATCGGTGTGCAGCCGAGCCTGAACGTGTCCTTGCTTACAGGTGCGATTGGAGGCGTAATGTCTTTGACGTGAATCAGGATGTCGAAGCGGTTGCCAAGTTTCCGCGCGATCGCCTGATCGAGCCCGGCAATGTCGACGAACATGAATTTGTAGGGAAATGCAAAATACTCGGTCAAGAGTCGATAACCCGCAAACGAGCGCTTAGTAAAGGGAAGCATCGCTTCATCGTCAGAAAACCCAACCTGCTTTATGTTGTCGGCAGGCAAAATAATCGGGTCCGGCATATTAAGACGTATGTTTGTGATCGTTCCCGAGAGGTCATCGTCGAGGGGTGCTTCAGCGCCGCGGAATTCGACGGCCGAGGCATGATTAAAAATGATCTCGTAAAGCGGAAAAATAAGCTGCGGGTCCCCGTTCAGGAAGAAGCGGATCGATTCCGGCGGTTCGTCGGTTTCACCATCCCGCATCTCTTCCAGATCCGCATCCCCGTAACACTTCAACGAGATCCGGATCACAGCGTCGGAAAACTTTCCGCGGGCATCCGTCGGCGATTCAGATTCAAGCGCCGCATCGAGCACTTCAAGCGGGAAGAGCGCAGTTTCAAAAGCGGTCCGGAACCGGCATGCGGTCCCGTTAACTGGTTTCGACGAAAGGCGCGTGCCCCGTTTTAGATTCTGGACCGCCGTTAGTTTGTCGTTGCTTAGCCCGTAGGAAAGCTGGGTGATCGCCATCGAAGGGATCGGCGAGAGATAGTGCGGATAGAGGACGTTTAAGAACGACTCTGTGATTTCTGGTAATTCATCGTCAAGCTTGATCGCGATCCGGCCCGTCAAAAAGGCGAAAGCCTCGATCATTCGTTCGACATGAGGGTCTTCTATCTTTTCTTCATCGAGCAGGAGTCGTGACGCTATTTTGGGATACCGGCGCGCAAAATCAGCCCCCATCCTTCTCAGGAATACGAGTTCGCGTTCGTAATAACCTAGGAGTTCGTCACGCATAAATCAAAAAACCGCAAACACCCGGACTTTGCCAAAATCTACTTGACCACAAAATCGCCGCTTCCAAGCTCCAGAACCGTGTCAAACGTAATCGGTTCCGGGGCCGGTTCCATATTCAGGAATGCCTCAATCCGGAATCTGATCATCCTGTCTTTATTGTCGGGCTCATCGACAACGAGTTTTACATCCAGAAACCTGGGTTCAAACCTCTTGATGGCATCTTCGACCGCCTTCCTGAGCTTGTTCATGTCATGCCTGTTTCGGACGCTCATTCCAGTGAAATCGGGCAAGCCGTAGGTAACGACAGACTTTTTGATCTCCTCCGATTTTTCATCGATCTCGGTGTGATAACTCCTCGAATTTAAAAGCCATTCCAGATCGCGGCGAACCGACTGTTTTAATTCGGCTACCGAGCGCGACTTCGATTTCGGCGCTTCGTTCTGATTTCTCGGCTCGAAATCCAGCAAACGGTCCAGCACCGACGGCGTTACCCTCACTTCATTGTCTTTTCGCGACATTCTTTATCCGAAACAAAAAAAGACCAACCCGCCTATAGGCGGAGTTGAGCACTCCAAAATACCGAAAAAACCCGGCGGGAAGCCTGCCGTCCGGAGAAAGCAGGCCAATCCGCCAAGACTACGCGACGTTTATGCTCCGGAACCTTCGACCTTCTTGGTGTCGTAGCTAACCGTGTTCGTGAGCGCGACCGTACCGTCAGCTTTTTGCTGGAAGTACTCGTGCGTGATCTTTG
>JAOTWT010000084.1 GCA_029862725.1 Acidobacteriota bacterium
ATTCGAAAGATCCTTAAACCTCTTATCAGTGCAAGTGATCCGACATTCCCGATTCACTATTCACTATTCACTATTCACGATTCGGGCAGACCCATCAATTTCAGCAAATCCATGTATCGCCGATTACTACGAATATCTTTCATTTGAGGATCGGCGGTAAGATAAAGGACGAGACTATCAGATTTATCGGCGTAGGCGCGTTCGAGGTGCTTGAACACCTGTTCGTTATCTCCCAAACCAGCATACGCAATCGCCAAATAATACGGCGCGACGTAAGTGTCTTTAGACTTTTCCTGCAACTGATCAATCATCTTTTGTGCCTCGACCTTGTTTCCGGCAACGCCTTGAGCATATGCAAGATTTGCTAAATTTTCGGAATTCTCATTCTCAAGTTGGTGAGCACGCTCAAAGGCTCTTAGTGCCTCTTGTTTTTTTCCGGCTTGCAAATATGCTCTTCCCAAAAAACTATAGGCGTAGAAATAAGTTGGCTCAAGATCAATAGCAGTCTGCAATTTGGCGACCGCTTCATCCGTCCGACCGGAGGCAATCAATGCCATTCCGAGAAACCAATTTGCTTCAGCGGAAATCGGATCAAGTTTTTGTCCTTTCCCGGCAGCAGCGACAGCCTCGTCATTTCTTCCTATGTTTGCCAAGAGCCAGGCATAGTATCCGTATGGACGAGAATTCGAAGGATCCAATTCGATTGCCCGTTTAAACGCGATCTCGGCAGTTTCCCAGTCCCACTCGACCCAATGAGCGACCATTCCGCGAAGTAACTGGGTTTCGGCTAACCTATCATCGAGTGCTACCGCTTTCTTCACAGCACGCTTGGCTTTTGGTCCGGCAATTTTCGGTTCCGAAAACCAATCCATCGCTGCCAGTTGATTAAAGGCAATTCCGTTGTAAGCGAGTGCATAGTTCGGATCGAGCAGAATCGCCTGTTCGAAAAATTCATTTCCTTTCCGAAATCCCTCTTTAGTCAATTTTGTAGTGTAATAATTGCCCTTTAGATAAAGCTGATAGGCTTCCGAGTTTGTCGTGTAAACATTGGATACTTTATCCACTTCCGCACCTGACAACTTGGTTTTAAGTTTCGTCGAAACGTCTTTGGCAATCTCGCTTTGAAGCGTTACCAGATCGGATGTTTTGCGGTCGTATTTGTCACTCCAGATCACATTCTCGGTTTTTGCATCAACCAATTCCAGATTAAGCGTTAGCTGATCTCCGCGTTGAACAATTCGACCGTTCAAAATTGCCTGTACATTTAATTCCGTGCCGATGGTTTTCGCATCCGTATTCTTTCCTTTATAACGAAACACCGACGAACGTGCCTTAACATTCAGATTCGGCAGATTCGACAAACTGCTAATAAGCGTTTCGGTCATTCCATCGGAGAGATATTCAACATCTTCATTCCCGCTTTCATTGACAAAAGGCATCACGGCAATTGAGTCGATCTGGTTTGAACCGGAAATAAAATAGTTGTAACTCAAAAATCCGACAGTCAGAAAAATCAAGCCGAGCAGACCGAAGAGCCACCATTTCGATTTTGGTTTTTGGGTTTTGGATTTTGGATTGGTCGTTGATTCGGGGCTTATTTCGGCTTTTGTGTTTTCGTTGGTGGAATCCGGCTGAAGCATGACGGTTTTTGCTTCGAGTATTTCTTTGGTTCGATTCGCTTCATTGTTAGTAAAACCTAAATGGCTGATAATTTCTTGAAATCGCGGGTCGTCGCGTAAAGGGTCGAAACGAGGTTCGACATTAAGAAAAACGATTTCCAGATTCCTTTCTCCACACGCCGTAATGAGTGATTCGATTGCTTTGTCTTTTTCGCCCAATCCGGTATAAACCAGAGCGATGCCGTAGGATGACACATAGCTTGTTTTTGACTTTTTAAGAAGTTCATTCAGAATTTCGTTTGCCTCAATCTTCTCTCCCGAAACGGCTAGAGCATGTCCGAGGCAAGCAAGTGCGGTATTCGAGCGATTTGAGTTTCTAATCGCCTCGCGAAAAATCTTGATTGCCTCCGCATATCGTTTTGTTTCAACGTATGCCAAACCACCGAAGCTGCCTGCCGCCGGAAAGGTTAATTCAAGTTCCGTAATTCTTTCCCAGTGATAGATTGCCTCCTCATAACGCCTTGCATAATAAAGACAAATCAAGGGCGTTGTGTTTATCATCGCGGAAAACGGATCGAGTTTCTGTGCCAGCAGTGTTTCTTTTACTGCTTCGTCATCTTTGCCGAGGGCTGAGAGAAAAATCCCGTAGGATGAGTGAGTCGTCGGATAATTCACATCTAATGCAAAAGAATGCCGGTATGCTTCTTTTGCTCCCTGAAAATCCCATGTTTTTTCTTTAATATGGGCTAACAATGCCCACGCTTCCGCGAGATTTTTATCTATTTGAATTGCCTTTTCCGCTGCCGCGGTTATTTTCGTAATGGCTTCTTCAGGTGAGAACTTTGCCATCGGAACATCAGGAAGGCTCTGATAAAAATATATTTCACCAATACCTACATAAGCCTTGGCGTAACTTCCATCAATGGCAATTGCCTGTTTGTAAAGTTCAAGGGCTTGCTCAAAACTTGCCTCTGTGAATTTATTAAAGAAGAATCTTGCTTTTAGATAAAGATCATATGCTTCCTTATTCCTCGTTCCGTGTTTCAATACGGCGGTTTTCTCATCACCGAACAATTGCAGTTTGAGTGCGTCAACCACCGCCAAGGCGATCTCGTCTTGCACGTCGAAAATATCTTTCATCTCGCGGTCGTAGCGTTCCGACCAGATCTGGTAGCCATCCGAAGCGTTGATCAGCTGAACTGTGATCCGCAAGTTATCGCCCGATTTTCTGACGCTTCCTTCCAGAACATTTTCAACGCTCAATTTCTCGCCTATCTCGCTGACGTTTGCATTCCTGTCTTTGAACGAAAAGGCGGAAGTCCGTGCCGCTACTTTCAAATCTTCGATCTTCGACAGAGCGTTCAAGAGTTCTTCCGCCAAACCGTCGCAGAAATATTCGTTCTCCTCATCGGCACTCATATTCGTGAAAGGCAGAACGGCGATGGATTGCGAAACTTCTTCAGCAGCTGCTTGGTTTTTCGTAATTTGCGTTTTCTGCTCTTCCTGATTTGAAGGCTTAGTAGTTTCAAAACCCGCTTTACGGAGTCCTTCAATCAGGACTTCGACAAATTCGGCATCAAGCCAATGTCCGAATTCTTCGGGCGTTTTTCCGGCAATATCCGGTCTGGAAACAAGCAGATCGTGTAAGGCTTCCTTTGCTTTTTCACTCTCGCCCAGATGTCCAAGTGCCGCCGTTCTCATCACAAGTGTCCAAAAATAATTGGGAATATTGATCTTTTGAGCTTCGCTGAGTACTTCCTGATAATCCTTCTGGCGATAAGCATTAAACACAAAGGGAAGCCGATACCAACCGGGAAAATGCGGGTTAAGCTCCATCGCTTCGCGGCTAAGTTCGCAGCCGCGTTCCCATTGTCCGCTACAGGCAAAGAAAAGACCTAGTACGGCGATCGTGCCGCCGCACATACTGTTGAGCGTAATCGTTCGTTTGGCCAGTCTCTCGAAGGCGGCAAATTCACGACGGAAAAAAAAAGCAAAAGCAAGTGACTGAGACGCAAGATAACTGGCGGGTTCGAGTTCAACCGCCTTTTGTGCCGCTCCGAGCGCACGCCCCAACGGATCGGGCCGGAGGTTGAATCCATACATATACTCATTGCAATAAAGAATCGCGAGCATTGCCCAGCAATTACCTCTATCGGGAAACTCTTCAGTGATGCGTTCCAATAAATCTCTCGCGACAAGATGCTCTTCCGGCGATAATCGCTCGATATAGCCGAAAACATACAAAATCGATTCCTCGGGAGTGAACTGTTGCTTGTCTTTGTTTCGCAGCGAACCTGCCATACTGTGAACCAACACTCCGTGCCAGTCAGCAATGGTCGAAACAACTCTCGCGACCAATTCGTCCTGAATTTCAAAGATCCGTTCGGCTTCGAATTTCCGGTCGTACGTTTCCGCCCACAGATGCTCACCCGTTGCCGTATCAACGAGTTGCACCGCGATTCGAACGGTCGTGCCGACCTGTCGCAAACTGCCTTCCAGAACATAGCGTATACCGAATTCCTCGCCGGTTTTTCTCCCTTCGCCACCGGTACTTTCATCACCTAAAACCGCACTCCGGGAGATGACCCTCAGGTATGGAAAACGTGACAAGCCCGTAACGATCTCCTCAGGCATACCTTCCGCAAGGTTTTCAAGATCAGCATTTTCACCACGATACTTAAACGGCAAGACCGCCACCCGGAATCCTCCTTCTGATCGGGTCGTTGAATCTGTTCGTTTTTCCGCCGTCGTCGGTGTCGGCAGCATTTGCGTTCCAGCTTCTTCAAGACTCTCAGGCTCGTCTCGAGGGTCAGAACCCGCCGTCGAACTATTTATCGCGACGCTAAGCTGTTTGGCTTCAGTCATCAAGGATTGGAATCGCGGTTCGCTTCGGATGTTTTCAAGCAGAGGGTCTAATTCGGAAAGAAATCTATGATTCACCATTCCGGCCCGCACCGAGATTTCGAGAAAGTCGAGTGCTTTTTCAGTTTCGTCAATTAACGCAAAGCAATGGGCGATATGCAGGGCGAAATGACTATCGAATTTTGCTTCCTTATCAAAATCAGGTGTGTAGTGTTGTAACGCTTGCTCTTTTTCACCAAGTAATGCGTGTTTGAGAAACAGAACGTGTTCGGTATAAATCCAGCCGGGTGCGGTATCGGCAAGTTTATCAGCATAGGCAATTGCCTGCTCTTGATTTCCGCACCACGCGTAAGCTGCCGCCGTTGCCCAGAGCGGGAGCGGGGCGGTTGGATCCATCGCCAAACCGCGTTCGACCCACGGCATGGCCTGCTCAAAATCTCCGTTATAAATGTAAACGAATCCTTTGACCATTGTGTTGAGAGGCAGCAATGGGTCGAGCAGACATGCTTTCTCAATACTTTTCATTGCGCCTTCAAAATCATCAATGAAAGTGTAATGGGTGGCGAGAGCATGCAGAGCCTCCGTATTAGCCGGCTCAAGTTCGATAGATTCTTCCAGCGAGAGAATCGCTTTCTCTATGTCGCCTTCCGAGTAACTCAAAAAACCTTGCAGGCTGTAACCGTGGGATGAGTTGGGATTGATAGCCAAGAGCTTTTGACGACATTCTTTTGCCAACCGCAAATAATTTTCATCGAGTTTGCTGATCCAACGAAAATAGAAATAGTACGCGTAACCCAAAGCCGCATAAAGCAATTCGTTTTCGCCAATGATCTCCAATCCCTGTTTGAGCAATTCGATCGTACGGTCGAGTGCCTCCGGACTGCCTTTTTGAAAATGGGTTCTCGCTCGCAGATAAAGATCGTAGGCCCGTGCGTCGGCAATCGGACGCTCTTCTATCTGCTCGACCTCGACGGTCGTCAAGGTGATTTGCAAGGCTTCAGCGATCGAGCGCGAAACGCTTTCCTGGATTTCGAATATGTCGTCGAGCGAGCCGCTGTATTTTTCGGCCCACAAGTTCGCATCCGTCGCGCATTCAATCAACTGCACCGAAATCCGCAAATCGTCTCCCGCTTTGCGACAGCTACCGTCGAGAACATATTGGACGTTTAGTTCTTCGGCAATTGTTTTCAGATCCTTTTCCGTCCCTTTCAGTTTCATCGCCGAATTACGAGAGATGACGCGAAGCGAACGGATTTTCGACAGATCGGAAATAACTTCGTCGGTCAAACCATCGCTAAAATATTCATCTTCGGCATCCGCACCGATATTGGAAAACGGCAAAACGACGACCGATTTTAGATTTTGGATTTGCGAGATCGTATCGGACCCAGCGGTCGCTCCTGCTCGCGACAATTGAGTTTTCGGTTCAATGTCGCCCGTGCCACTTGTGCGTTTTAGTTTTTCACGAAACTGTAATTCTTGTTTAACTTCCTTTAGATCGTGCAACAAATCCTTCGCCGTTTGATAGCGATTTGTTTTATCCTTTTTTAGGGCCTTATTGAGGATTTCTGTGAGTTCGGCCGGGATGTTTATGAGCGCCCGCGGCTCTTTCGTCAAAACCGCTGCGATCACGTCGCTGACCGTATCACCCGCAAACGGCGAACTGCCCGACAGCATTTCGTAGAACACTACGCCAAAGCTAAAAATATCAGTCTGATGGTCAACCGTTTTCCCGCGTGCCTGTTCCGGCGACATATAATTCGGCGTGCCGATTATCATTCCCGCCTGCGTCTGAGATTGGATTGCAGTCGCCGCTTCTCCGTCTCGAGCTGGGGTTGTGGTTAACTTGGCGATTCCAAAATCAAGAATCTTAACCAAACCATCTTTGCGAACCATTATGTTGTCGGGTTTTATATCGCGGTGAACGATCCCGGCGTTATGCGCTTCATCAAGTGCAGACGCGACCTGAATCGCGATATCCAAAACAGAACTAAGCCCCAAAGATTTGGCTTTTGCATATCCATCCAAAGTTTGACCCTTGATATATTCGGTCGAAATAAAATGCAGGCCATCTATCTTGTTGATCTCGTAGATGGTAATGATATTCGGATGATTGAGAGCTGAAGCAGATTTTGCTTCACGGACGAAACGGCTCATTCGGTCTTTATCTTCAGCGAATTCGGCGGGTAGAATCTTTAAAGCAACCTGGCGGTCAAGCTTTGTATCTTCGGCAAGATACACCTCGCCCATTCCGCCTTTTCCGATCTCGGAAAGGATCCTGTAATGGGAGACTGTTGTGTTCGGTTCGTGCTTCATATGATCGAGTGAATAGTGAATAGTAAATAGTTAATAGTAAATGGCTTACGTGTTTTACAAGAGACTGCTAATTAGCGAATCCTCACTATTCACTATTCACTATTCACGATTCACTATTCACGATTCCAGCCCCCATCTTGAACATTTTTTCAGCCGATGTCAGCATCAATGATCTATCGGTGATTGAACCACTTTAAACTTAATCGTATAGGTAGCGTTCCCACGGCCCGACCCGACTATTATCCTGTAATTTCCTGTGCGGGGAAGTTCTTCGGTCCAATTGGTATCATCTGAAACCAAATCTTCACCATTCGGGGCAACGATTTGAAAACTCGCATTATTTTCCACTGAAGTTATCGAGACGGTCATAAACTGGCCCGCACCCGCGCTGAGATTATACGTGTCGCGGTCGCCTCGAACTACTGAATTACTGTAAGTCGCCGATGTCGCGCCTTTAGCGAATCTGACCGTTTTATTTGCTCCGCCGTCGGCTTCGGCCGTCGTCAGGTTTCTGGTTTTGGCAGAGACCCTGAAAGTAATACTGTAATCGACATTTCGGCCGGATGACACGACGATCTTGTGTTTTCCGGAGTCGGCTAACTCCTCGCTGAAGTCCCTTACTTCGGTGGTTTCCGCCGCAGCTGAAATTTCATTTCCGGCCGGATCGTAGACGGTAAAGCCGGCATTCTCCTGTGGAGACTCTATTTCTATATCCATCGTCTGACCAGACGAAGCAGTCAAATAGTAGATTTGGGATTCCCCTCTCGTGATGGACTTCTTATAGGTCCTCGAAGTCTTCCCTTTATCAAATCTGACAGTGGTTGGACTATTTGAGGTGTTTTCACCGGAATCATCATCAGGCAGATCCTCATCCTCAGCCGCCGTATCCCCTCCCGTGTCGGTCGAGGCAACTTCCTCTTTGTTAGTCTTTTCTGTATCGGATTCCTCATCCAAACCACAGGCGATGGTAAGCAACAAAATCAAAAAAACCACCAGGACCAAATTGGTCTTGTTTCGTATCTTCATTAAACAGGTCTCCCTTTTTTTATCAGTACACTCTTTTGATTGTAACGTCCCAGTTCGAAAAGGGTCAGCTCGCCCGGGTCCCCGCTGAATTCTTCAGCAAGAAATTTGATCGCTACAATTCTTCGTAAATAGTAAATCGTAAATAGTAAATAGTTTGTCCGGACGATCAGGCAACCTTATAATGTTACATGTGCTCCGATATTGACGATTCACGATTCACGATTCACGATTTCGGTAATCCCATCCTGCCTTCGCCGGCGCTGGAGAGATTTTTGTTGTGGGAGATTTGAAGTCTTGTGAGTTCGCAACCTCTGCCTGGCGTTTCCATGCTCGAAGTTACGAGAAACAGCTGACTTGAGGATCACAAGGTTGCCTGTACGGCATGCGTTTACAATATTGACTTACAATCAAATTCTAAGCGCCTGGAGTTAAATCCAGGCGCTGAGCGAAGTTTGAATTGAGGGAAACGGGCTACTGGTTACGAAGTACTTTCCTCGAGACCCGTCCGCTTAAGGAGTTTCTTAAAACGCGGATCGCTTCGAAGGCCGTCGTACTCATAGCCGACCCCAATATACCTTAGCAACGAGTCACGTTCGCGGAACGCTCTTTCGAGCTGTTCAATTGCTTTCTCGTTTTCGCCAAGGCCCTCATAAATTATGGCTATCAAAGCGGGGGAGACGTGTGCTTTGGATGTTTCGAGCCGTTCGGCTATCTTCAGCGCTTCAGGTCGTTTCCCGGGGATTCTGGCATAGGCCGCCGCCAAATAGACAAGCGACTGACTGTACTCATCTTCGCCTCCGAGCCTATCGACCGAATTCTTAAAATACTCCGCTGACTTTTTGTACATACCCTTCCCGCCGAACGCATAGCCGAAATCAAAATCCAATGCGCCGGGATCTTTGTCCATCCGCTTAACTTCTTCGAGCGTTTTCAAAGCGTCATCGAATTTTCTTCCCTGCATTTGATTCATACTTTTGAACAAAAGGTGCAGCCGTACATTAATCGGGTCGCGCAACAGCGCCTGTTCGTTTTGTGCGAGCGCTTCGGCTTGGCGACCCGTGATCGAGAGAAAGAACGCGTATCTATCGCGTGCAATGTCTAAGTTCGGGTTTAGTTCGATCGCTCTTCGATAATATTCATCCGCACTTTTCCAGTTGAATTCATATTCCTTCACGGCGGCCATCGCGACATGCGCGGTCGCCAGGTCCGGATCGATTTCCAAAGCCTTTTGCGCAGCCTCTTGCGCTTTAGGCATCAATTCAGAGGGATTTCCCGTCCCGATAGCGCGGTCAGAATATACGAGTGCCAGTGACGTCCATGCTTCGGCAAAATTCGGATCGACTTCGACGGCTTTAAGGAAATAATCCAGCGCTTTACCCCGCACATCATCGGGTCCACGTAATTCAACCAGACCATTCAGATAGTAACGAAACGCATCGGGATCGGCGGTCCCGCCATTAGCCAGTCTTTTTTCCTGGCCGCTGGTGAGTTTTAGTCGCAAGGAATCGGACATCGTACGTGTGATTTCATTTTGAATGGACAAAATATCGTCTGCCTCGCGTTCGTATGTCGCGCCCCAGATCTGCTTGTTTTGTGCGGTGTCGATGACCTCGATTCTGATCGAGAGTTTGTCTCCGACCTGAGAGACTTTACCCATCA
>JAOTWT010000600.1 GCA_029862725.1 Acidobacteriota bacterium
CGTGTTCTGGCCCTTTTGAGCTTCTTTGAGGCTTTCCTCCACAGGGGTTTCGATGCCGAGAAAAACCCTTCGGAAACGGGCGGCCTGCATCAATTCCAGCAACGCATCGTCCTCGGCAAGATTCACGCTCGCTTCGGTTAAAAACGAGAAAGGGAATTCGTTTTCTTCCGACCATTCGACCATCGACGGCAGAAGTTTCCTCACATTCTTCTTGTTCCCTATAAAATTATCATCGACGATAAAAACCATCCCGCGCCAGCCGGTTTCTTTAAGGGCGTCGAATTCGGCAACCATCTGTTCGTTTGATTTCGTGCGCGGAACGCGCCCGTAGATCTCGATGATGTCGCAGAATTCACAATTAAAGGGGCACCCTCGCGAATACTGTATGTTCATCGCGCTGTAATTATCGATACTGATAAGGCTGAAATCCGGTACCGGTGTCCCAAGCAGCGAGGGTTTGTCCTCCGCCTCGTAAAGGCTTTTCGCGGTGCCCGCTTCAAGGTCGGCCAGGAATTCGGGCAGCGTGGTTTCGGCCTCGCCGACGAAAATGTGATCGGCGTCGGGAAGCTGCTCGGCGCTCGTAGAAACGTAGGGACCGCCGACTGCCACCTTCGTTTTCAATTGTCTGCAAAGACGGACGACCTCTTCAAGCGACTCTTTCTGCACGATCATCGCGCTTACAAAGACCATGTCGGCCCACTCGATGTCACGCGGGTCCAAAGATTCGACATTCATATCGACCAACCGCCGCTCCCACTCCTCGGGCAGCATCGAAGAAATCGTGAGAAGCCCAAGAGGCGGAAAAGCCGCCTTTTTTTCTTCGAACTTGAGGGCGTGGCGAAAGCTCCAATAGGTATCGGGAAACACGGGATAAACAAACAAGACTTTCATAATATGCTCCGACCTTTAGCGTCGGAATTTCCTCCCTATGCCAACTGCCTAAAATCCAAGGCTTTGTATAATTTAAGAAACTGTAACACAACCTCCTATATCCCGTACGGATTTATGCATTCAAGGGTTCGGATCCAGGCGATAGTCCTCAGCGCGGGGGCGGCCGTTATTAAACCCATCTTTACAATAGGATCCGGCTTCCAAATGCAACCGGACTTCTATCAGCTGAACAATGAAAAGCAAGAGCCGTACCATTCTGCATCGCTTGGGAATCGGCGGTCCGCACCGCGAATACAGGCGCCGGAACCGTGAAGCAGCGGCGAAAAACCGGACATGAACGAAATAATTCGCGCCCTGGCGGCAAAAATACGCAAGACTAACGAGTCCTCGCGATTGGCACGACTCTTCTTTTACTGATTGACCTTGTCTGCGATCGGGGGATAGAACCAGGAATGAGTCAGCCCTTTATGACGCGAGCCGTAACGGTTGGGTATATCGCGTGTGGCATCGCTAGGTATGACAAGGGGCACCACAAGCAGAGCAACGAATGCCCAGCGCCGCCATCCGGGGGGTTCTTCCGCGACAGCTTGTTTAGGGGTTTTTGCGAAAGGCTTTCGATTCCGGTATAGGTTTACAGCCAGTGCGGCGACTCCGGCAATGAGCATTAGGAAGTTGAGCGTCTGACCCGTTGGGAGGCCCCACATTGCGATCGGGTAATCCCGCAGCACATCGATCGGAATCCTCAACCCGGCGTAAAGAATCACGAAGATCACGGCGACCCGCCCGTCCGGGACACCCCTGCTTCTTATCCATATAAGCACGGGGATCAGTAGAAAGTTCTTCAATCCGTCATACAAGACCGCGGCGTGCCTGAATCCTTCCGCCTCTGGAAATTTAACGGCGAGAGGGAAGTCGGTCACGCTCCCGTAGATCTGACCGTCGATGAAGTTTCCGATCCGGCCGCATCCCAGTATGAAACAGGCCGCGATTGCCATTACATCGAGGATCGGCCGAAACGGGATTTTTTCGCGCAAACAATAAACCGCAACGCCGGCGGCACCTCCGAAGATAAGGCCGTGCGACGCGAAACCGCCGATCCAGATCGCCGGAATTAGCCAAATGTGCTCGCCGTAAAACTCCCATTCGTTGTTGATGACGACCAGCGCGCGGCCACCCGCGAGCACGCCGATCGCAAAAAAAAGCGTCAGAGAATAGGCCGAACGCAA
>JAOTWT010000085.1 GCA_029862725.1 Acidobacteriota bacterium
TGTTTGAACCTGTAATGTTGAGGGATCCCGTACCATCGCCAAAAAATGCGTTTGATATCCCGGTCGCGTTTATCTCACCGCTTTTCGAACCAAAAAAGGAGTTTCCGGTGGCGTCTGTTTCGCGTCCGGCACGATAACCAAAAAATGAATTGCGGTTGCCTGTCAGGTTGAATCGTCCCGCGTTGTGCCCAAAAAATGAGTTCTTGTTGCCGGTGGTGTTAAAACGACCGGAAAGACTGCCGTAGAAGGAATTCTTGCTGCCTTCCGTCGTATCACGGCCCGTATCAAGGCCGAAAAAGGAATTATCGGTGCCGGTGGTGATGGAATCGCCTGCTTTGTTTCCAAAGAAGGTGTTGGCAGGCACAAACAGAGGGGCGTACCAGCCCAGGACCGGGTGTCGCATAGCGACGAGAAGTTCGCCGTTTTCAGCGCGCACAAGAACATATTCGACCTCCGGGCTAAGTCGTTTAGTCAGGGTTTTAACAACTTCTCTCCGGTTTGCAAACGAAGGCGGCGAGGCGGTTACGCCGAACGTCTGGCCCGAAACATGCATGTTGAGCGCCAATAGAAGGATTGAAACCGAAATCAAAATAATTGCCCGGAGTCGCAGGTCGAAGTTGTTCATTTTTTGTTCTCCTAATCTGGTTTTGTCTATATATGGTTGAAAACAAAAAACGTTACGGACTCGCCCAGGAACACAGTTTTTTAAAAAAAGGGCCGCCGGATTAAACTGGCGACCCAAAACCCCATTCAAAGTCAGGGATTACTTGAAATAGAAGCTTGCCCGATGCAGCACTCCATCGCTGAGCCCGATATAGAAATCCGCGCATTGTCCCGAAAGAGACTTTGGCGTTTTCCAAACGAACTTGTACTGCTGGGCACCGCTGTCATAGCTCAGACCGCTGTTTCCGCTCGAATCTGCATCGACCGGGTTTTCCGGAATGCTGCCCTGGTCCGGGCAAGCCACGATCGTATACTGGATGGCGGTGACGACGTTCAGGTCGCTGATGAAGCCGCCCTGGCCGTTCGGTAGTTGCCACTTGAAAGGTATCGATTGGCCTGCCTTCGCCGTGTTAATGTCCGGAAGGTTATCGACCGGTGACAAAAAGCCGACAAAATCGTAGAGAACGGATAAAGTCCCGGATTCATTATTGAAACTGTAGTTGTTATCAATTCCTCCCGAGCAGGTAATCGGGTAACTACCGGGAGCGGTATGAGCTCCCGAAACCTCGCAGGTCGGGGAGACATCGATGACGCTCGAATCTTCGCCGTTGACAAAGCCCGAGTATGAGAATGAAAACGCCGGGTCGGGATCACCTGGTGCAATCGCCTGGTCATCGGGAGTTACGTCCAGAAAGGCCTTATTTATGGCAAAGCTTTGATCGACATCAGGCGCTGGATTGTAGGTTGCGTCGCCCGCCTGGGATGCTGTGATCGTACAACTTCCGGCCCCCAAAATAGTGACGGTTGTGCCGGCTACCGTACAGTTTCCGGAAGCCGCGAAGCTTACCGTCAAACCGGAGGAAGCAGATGCCGAAACGTCGAACGTACCGTCGCCATAGGTCATCGGAGCCAAGACCCCGAAAGCTATTGTTTGATCGACCGCAGAAGGTGTTCCTACCTCAACGGCGCCGATGTCCACAGTCGAATTGACGATCCGTTGGAATCCGGCTCCTCTCTGGTCATTTGTGGAACCGGACGGTATCAGGGCATTACTTCCGGCATCGATCGCCGGAGAACCGCCTAACGGTAAGTGAGTAAATGTCGGACCGCCATTGTCCTGCAACGGACCGAGAACCGGATCCAGAGGCAAGGCAACAGTTCCGGTCAGATCACCCGCTGCTCCAAATCCTGAACTGCCGCTTGTGCTTCCGATCAGATTGTATCCAAGCGAATTGAAAGGACCGCTGACATCAGGATTTGTCGGAGCGCTATTACCGGCAATAATTGTGTTGCCGATAATCGCGATATTTGCTGCCCGGTAGGTGATCATCCCGCCGCTATCGCTACCTGAATTCCCGGTAATCGTCGAGTTCTTCAGCGAGACGGGACCGCCGTTGATATCGCTGTCGATAACAATTCCTCCGCCTGCGAAAAGTGCCTGATTGCCGCTCACTGTAGAATTATTGAGCGTCAATTCGGAGCGGTTGCTGTAAATCCCGCCGCCACCGCCGTTGGTCGAAACATTGCTGCTTACGGTTGTGTTATTCAGTACAAGCCTGCCATTGAATTCGACAGACAAACCGCCGCCGGTGTTTACGGAACTATTCCCGCTTACGACCGAGTCGTTCAATGTCACATTTCCACCGCTACTCTTTAATGCGCCGCCGTATTGAGCATATGTACTGGGAGCCAAACCATCCGTGATGGTCAACCCGTTGATCTCAACTTCGGCTCCGCTGCTGACATAAAATACGCGGCTTGAATTATTGCCGGAGATCGTCAGGAGATCAGCTCCGGGGCCGTCGATGGTTGTTTTCCCGTTATTGTTCAACGTCAAGGCCGTTCCGCCCAGGATGATCGTCTGAGCCGAGTCAAACAGGGGCGATGCGAAGTTGATCGTGTCATCGGTCGCCGACGCATTGGCCGCCGCGATGGCCTCCCGCAGAGAGCAGTCAGCATCACACACACCGTCATTTGTGTCGGCAGTTTTGGTGACTGTAAAGGCCGTTTGCATTGAGTTGAAGATATATGCTGATCCGTTACTGTCGTCATCAAATGCTCCAACAACTGCATGATCGTCGGAGATCCCAACCGATTGTCCGAAGCTATCACCTGTCGCTCCGTCGCTTGCAATAAGCTTTTGCTGCTCTGTCCAAACAGCGGAGTTTCTGACAAAGATATATGCCGCACCATTTGCAAAACTGCTGCCGAGGTCAGCAAGAGGTGCACCGATTATTGCCACGTCACCTTGGAGGCCCACTGAATGACCGAATCGATCGACATACGACCGGTCGCTTGCAATGAGTTTTTGCTGCTCGGCCCAAGTTCCCCCGCTTCTTACAAAGGCGTATGCGGAACCCGTTTGATTATCATCGTCCTCGGCCCCGACGATGACCGTGTCACCCGAGATCGCCACCGACCAGCCAAACAAGTCGTGCGCAGCCCCGTCGCCGGCGATGAGTTTTTGCTGTTCGCTCCATACCCCGGCATTTTCCACGAAAATATAAGCCGATCCTGAATAATCGCCATTGTCATCATCGAGGACTGATCCAATGACAGCTGTTCCGCTGGAGATCCCTACCGACCTGCCGAATCTATCGATCGACGCACTATCACTGGCGGTCAACTTTTGCTGCTGGGTCCAAACACCGGCATTTCTTTCAAAAACATACGCCGAGCCGGCTGTACTTACGCCACCGTCATCGTCGGTTTGCGCTCCGATAACAGCAGTATCGTTTTCAATCGCGACTGAAATTCCGAAATTCGAAGCAAATGAAGAACCGACACCAGTCAATTTTTGCTGCTGAGTCCAAACCCCCGCATTTCTGACAAAAATGTATGCAGATCCATAGTTATCATCCCTGTCAGCACCTATAATCGCGGTATCGCCCGAGATCGCCACTGACCAGCCAAACCGGTCATTTGCCGCCGCATCACTTGCCGTTAATTTCTTCTGCTGCGTCCAGGATCCGGCGTTCTTGACAAAAATGTAGGCGGCACCCGAATCGCTGGCATTGTCGTCGTCCCGATATGCCCCGACAATCGCGGTGTTGCCCGAGACAGCGGACGACCAACCAAATCTGTCATTTGCCGCTCCATCACTTACGGTTATTTTTTGAGCTTCAGGGAAAGTCGGGTTGATTGTAAAAGGGTCGGCAGCTCCGGTTTCCAGCAACGAATTGCTCGACCCTGCGTATGTCGGATACGCCGGGCCAAGGTCTATTCTTGCGGCGCTTTTCCCCGATGCGGTCATGCCCGGCCAGGCAATGATGCCTATAAATAGTCCGATTATTGCAATTAGGTTAAGAGTTCCATTTTGTACAGGGTGATTTCGATTTTTCATATTTTCCTCTCATGAATTGCCCTTGTCCCACGGGCCTGTTTTATCTGCCGGCACAGCCTCCAGGAGTCCTCTGATACGTTTTTCGTGTCAGAAAGCAGCTGTGCATCTTTTCGTTATCGCCTGTTTCGGGAGGCACCTGGTTTCCGCTGTCTAACGCGGAGTCCTGTGCCTGCCTTCTAGTACCAATGGGGTCTATGTCGGATTTGTTACATGAGCGAGGCCGAAAAAGCGGGTTTTTCTGCACGATCGGCAGCGAAGCTTCAGACTCCGGATCTGGTCAACAAGATGCGTGTTTTCAATAATTAGATCGGGGAGTTGGCCCAAAAAACCTTGACTTGACCTTGATTTTGCAAATACACTGCCGATGTTCCACCTAAAAACAATCCAGAATCGTTAAGAAAACCTTTTGGAAATCACTCGGTAGCAACATGCGCTCTCAAATCCCACGAGGAACGGTTACCAACCCGAACAATTTTCAGAAGCTACTTGTGTGGCTGAGCGATTCGGTTGAAGAATCAGGGGAAGCTTACGAAGCGCTGCGACAGCGTTTGATCAGGATCTTTTATGCCCGCGGCTGCCAAACGGCCGAGGAGCTCGCAGATGAAACGATCGATCGTGTGACGGCGAAGATCGAATCGCTGATCGATACCTATGAGGGAGATCCGAGGCTATATTTTTACGGCGTCGCAAAAAACGTCTTTCGCGAACATCTACGAAAGCCGGTCCATAATGAGTTGCCGGTTAACCTCAGCCCAAATTCAAACCACAGCACCGAAAAAGCCGAATACCAGGATCTTTGTCTCACAAAATGCCTTAAGAAACTCCCTGAAATGGAGAGTGAGTTCATTCTCGATTATTACAAGGGCGAGAAGTCGCAGAAAATTGAAAATCGCCAGAAGTTGATGGAAAAGCTCGATTTAACTCCGCAGGCGCTGCGGGTGAAGGCGTTTCGCGTGCGTGCGAAGCTCCAAAAATGCGTTTTTGCGTGTCTGGAAATGAAAACGGCTTGAGTACAGCCTTAGAAGGAGACCCATAAACGTTGCAGACAAGAGGTTTAACCTCATGATACTTTTGGACGGACAATTCGTGAAACGAAACGCCGATTTTTTCATATAAAAGTGGAGAAGTTAGAAGCCATCCACATGGCAATCATGGACTCCAAACGCGGATGATAAACACGAAACAAATCAGGTCCTATTTGCTTGGCACTCTCACCGAAGGGCAGAAGGACCTCGAAGAGCGTCTGATGACTGACGATGATTTTCTTGAATTGCTTCAGGCCGAAGAAGAAGAGCTGATCCAGGACTACGCCGACGGGGAACTTTCGCCGGAGGAAGTAACTGCGTTTGAGACGCATTTCCTGATCTCCGACGAACGTCGGCAAAAGGTCGAATTCGCAAGGGGGTTTAGGAAACAGATCAATCTTGAAGTCAGTCCCAAAGATTTAGTTAATCCTGAACCTGACGAACCAAAACTTGAACCAGCAGCAAGAGAGAGTGTTGGTTTGTTTGGTTGGCTCCTCAATCCGATTGCTGTTGGTGCGATTGTGATTCTTCTTTTTGCTTCGTTATATTTTGTGTTCATAGTCGGTTGGGATCAAGAAACTCCGCTTGAACAGCAATATGCGAAACTGAATCGATCGGACTTCACCGACTTATCCGGATACGAAAAGTATACCAAGGTTGAATTGATTTCGGGCGTTTCACGTGCAAACGAAAATGTCCGGGAGATTGACGTTCGCCAAATGGGAGAATCGTTACTTTTTCGTTTGGGCCTGCCTGGCCAAGTAAAAAACGGTGAATTGTTTAACGTTCGAGTGGTTCAAAATGACAAGACCCTTTTCAGTCTTAATAAGATCGCCTCGATTTCCAACCCTGTCGGCTCTGAAGTTCGTTTGCTTTTGCCATCGGCCGTTTTTGATCGCGGTTTGTATGAAATTCGGGTCAAAGGCAGTGATAACCGAGAATTTGTTTATGCTTTATTCACCAAGTAGTTACACCGATAACACGGTTTTTCGAATCTTTTTGATGTACAAAAGGAAAATGCCGTAAACAGCGGCAAGGATAACTACCGAAAGTAAGTAATAATTGAGATTGAAATTACGATCTATCATCGGCCGTACCGTGTTGTCACCCTGAACCGCAAAAGCGGCCCAATAAAATGGAGACTTGTACGGCGTTTCTCTTAACATCTTGATTTGGGCTTTACGAAGCGCCTCTGATGGTGTGGATGAGTTGGTTGACATAGATTCATAGAAATTCTGCATTAATTCGAGAGTAACGTTATCGTCGACTTTCCAACTTGTCGAAATCACTGATTGGGCACCTGCCTGAAGAAAGGCATTTGTTAAACTCATTAGCCCTTCTCCCTCTATGTTCTCGCCAACAGAAGTATCGCAGGTACTAAGCACAACCAATTTTGCGTTTAGTTTTAGGCCCAGAATGTCTTGGAATCGCAAAAAGCTATCTTGAGGTCGGTTAGTTTCGTCATATTGCGATAACACTATGCCAGACAGCTCCGGCTTTTCTTCGTTTATCAAACCGTGAGAAGCTAAGTGAATTATTTCGTATTCTGAATGTGGAAGAGCCAAGAAATTTCGCCGACTCGCGGCATGCCCGGTAAAATTTACAACGTTTGATCGGGAATAATTCGCGGAAATGGCATCGCCCTCTGCTTTGGAAGCAGTTAACCGGTTTAACGTACGAGGTGATATCGGATATCCCTTAGCTTTGCTTGAGTCAGAATCGTCCGAACTTTTTATAGTTCGTCCTGTGTTTGAGCTTCTGGGGTCACTCGCTGAATAGACAGGATCAGAAAACACGAGAACTTCATTATGTTTGGTACGCTGGCTTTTTTCGTGATTCATTCTGATAAGTGAAACAGTTGAGGCTGATGGTGCATAGCTGATTTCATTCGAAATCAAGAAAGGACTATCTGTGCCCGGCAAAGGAAGCGCTGACACTGGAAACCTTCTCAATGCGCCGTCGCCGATAATTAAAAGCCTCTTGTCTGTTAGAAGTTTTGAATATTGACCAAACAGAATCTCGCTCATGTTTCGGGATTCCTGGGCAAATGATTTTTCATTTGGAGCAAGCCGATTTGCGTAATCATCCAACCCTTCATTTTCCTTTCGAGTTCTAGAAGTCACAAGCAGCAGCTGCAATTTGCTAAATCGTTTGTTTAATTCTAATTTTCCGGGAAGAATGAATACTTGAAGGCCGGTCTTGCTTATCAGCCATACAAAACTTCTTGCTAACCCGAAGTGAAATTCTAAAGCAACGGTATTCGAATCTAAATTATGTTTTTGAAACTCCCCTAAGTCGAAATTCGGGGGATTAACTATGTTGGAGTAAACCGGGCTCTTTCTTACCAAATCCCCCCGAACAGCTTCAAGTTTGTTTTCCAGCACGACAAGTTCGTTTTTCAGGTTCTCAGATTGCTCGTTATTTTCCCGCTTTGTGGCAGCGTCCAACAATCGGGTCAGCTGATCGGCCTTCCGGTTTAGCTCGAATGTAATTGCTTTTGCTTTTGCAACAAGTACGGAATTGGCATCACTGAAATTTTCTATTCCGCTCATTTTGAGATTTCGAATCAACGACCTTGATCGCGAACGCTCACTTGCCTGAAGTGCCCTAACCGCGTAGCCCTTGTCAGGGTATTCCTCATGTAACCTCATCAACAGTTCGATATAGAGGTCATACCTTTCGAAGGACTCCGAAAAATAGGTGCGAGATAGTTTTGAACTTGAAATACTGGAGAGTTCTTCGGTTTTTGCAATCGAATGTTGTATCGTTTCGAGCGCTCGAACATTATTTCCATCAAGCGCATCCAGTTTGGCGAGGCGATGTAGCACCGAAGCCTCAGCGAACTTGTCTCTAATTAATGAAAATTGGGACAGCGCCTTTTCATAGTGATGTCTGGCAGCGACTTGCTTGTTCGCTTTTTGGTTAACATCACCCAATTCGAATTGAATTTTTGCCTGACTCAGCTTATGGCTTTGATTTTTGAGAATCCGTTCGGAATCCAGGAGCATCTTCTCGGCTTTTTCGAATTCGCCCGCATCCGCGTCGAGTCTTGCGAGTTCGATATAGCTTGATACAACGTCATCTGTCTTTCTTTGTTTGAGTGCTGATTCCAAAGATCGGTCTAAGTAAACGCGCGCTTCTTCCGGCTTGTCGCACCTGCGGGCCGCCGCTCCCAAGCTCCAAAGATTTCCAACTGCGAGCGAGCGATTGTTTTCTTCGGTAAGAATATTTAGAGATTCTTTATAGTAATGAAGCGTACTCTCACAATCGCCGAGATAGTCGTAAACGCGTCCCATGTTGTAGACGAGCACCGCACGCTCCGACCTATCGACATCCAACGGAAAAAGCTGTTCGGCGCGGTTGAAGGAATCGATCGAGTCCTGAACCTGCCCGTTTCTAAATTGAGATAAGCCCAGTGCGACGGAAGACAGGGCGATTCCTCTCTTGTTTCTCGTTCGGAGGTAAAACTCGTGCGATTGCTGCGCCAAGGCGATCCCTTGGAGAATATCGTCGTTTCCCAAATGCGCGTAAGAAAGCGCCAAAAGAGATTTCGCCTCGCCTTCCTTGTCACCTGTTTGACGGAATAGCGCCAGCGCCTGTCTATGAAACCTGAAGATATTCGGGATATCGCCGCGAGTGTAGTAAACCTCGCCGAGGTAGTAACTTGCGGAAGCGCGGGTTCCCGCACTCTTAACGTATTTGAGATTATGCAATGCAACCGCAAGAAATTCTTCACTCTTTCTGGTATCGCCTAGCATCGAATATACATATGAAAGAAATGCTCCCGTTTCAACCACACCTTCAATGTTATTCCTGCCTTGATCGACCTTAATGGCATTCAGCAGCGAACCGATCGCCTGTTTTGTATCACCCAGAATGACTTGAAATTCTGCCGCATCACGGAAATATCGTCCGCCTGAGTCCGATCTGTCCAATCTTCTGTTGTCGGCCAATTCGAGAAAAAAAGAAGCGGCTTCTCGGATATTTTTCCGGGTCCAGGTACGGGCTAAATCTCTTGCCTGTTCACTAGTCAAACGATTACCCGCAAGAGATGCCGGTTCATTAGAAACAAATTGTGCGGACACGAAGCTGAAAAGAAGCAGAACTTCGATCAAAACAAGAAACATGCCAACCAAGCCGGCCAATCTATATTTGAGTCGGATCATTTCCAAAATCTTTATGTTCTTGTGCCTTCGCGAAACGCAGGGGTTACAGAAACGCGCGCGCTTCGTTCGCGCCAATCAATAAAGGCGATCTGCCCAAATGTCCAAATTGTTCGGATCACTTCCAGTGGTTACCCCTACACTCTGTCGTTACGCTAAAGTGCGGGGGAGCGAAAGCGAAAAAATCAGAATTGACTCTACGTCTTCTTTCTCTTTTTCTTCTTGCAATTCTCCTCGCAATCAAGCGGTGTATCTTTAAA
>JAOTWT010000601.1 GCA_029862725.1 Acidobacteriota bacterium
GGCAACCGCTCGATACTCGCCCACCCCGGTTTTCCCGATATGAAGGACATTCTCAACGCGCGGATCAAACACAGGGAGTGGTTCCGCCCGTTTGCCCCTTCGGTTCTGATCGAACACCAAAATGCCATATTTGAACAGGGTGAGCCCTCGCCTTTCATGCTCCATGTCTACAAGATCCGGCCGGAATGGCGCGAGAGGCTTTCGGCGGTAAACCATGTCGATAACACTGGCCGCCTGCAAACCGTTGCACGGGAGGAAAACCCGCTCTATTACGACCTCATTTCCTCATTCCACCGAAAAACCGGGATTCCGGTAATCCTGAACACGAGTTTTAATGAAAACGAGCCAATCGTCTGTAAGCCAGCCGAAGCGATCGACTGCTATTTGCGCACAAAAATGGATGTGCTCGTGATTGGTTCTTTCTTTTGCAGGAAGGCGGAAAGCAAATGAGCAAATGGCGCGTCGAAGAGGTCCCGGCTCTCAAAGGCTACACCGTCGAGTGGGCCGAGGCGGGAGAATACTACCTCTCAAAAAGAAACACCATCTTCCGGTCTGAAGATCTGAGTTTGCCATTTGAGACCGTCGCAAAGATCGGTGCCCCCGCTTGGAAGGAAAAAGCGAGCCTTTCGAGGCTTGCCCAGAGGCTTTTGCGGTTTCAGGTGACTAACGTCATCCCGCTTTCGAACGGCGATCTCTTTGTGACCTTCGACAAGTCGGTTGGAATCATCCGAAAAGGAGCCTACACTCCGCTCGATGGGCTTAAGCGGCCAGCACGAGTGCTCCGTTCGGCCTGCGGGACGGACAAGAGCGGAAAGGTATACTTTGGCGAGTATCTTGCGAACGACGATCGCGGCGAGATGTCTGTTTATGAATACTCAACGGGCGCGGCCACGCTCGAAATCGCTTACACATTTCCCGCCGGTACCATCAAACACATTCACGGACTCTATTTCGACGAGTTCACGAACGCGATATTCTGTCTGACCGGCGACGTTGATGCCGAATGCAGGATCCTTAGGTCCTTTGACGGCTGCCGTACGTTCGAAACCGTCGGAGAGGGCGATGAGAGCTGGCGTGCAGTCAGTCTTCAGTTTGATGCGGACTCACTCTTCTACGGGACGGATGCCGAGTTTCGCGCCAACCATATTTACAAGGTCGACCGTAACACGTTGGAAAGAGAGCAGATAGGCGAGGTCAGCGGCACCGTTTTTTACTCGAAAAAAGTCGGTGACGATATTTTCTTCGCGACGACGGCCGAAAACGCGCCCAGCCAAAAAGAGAATGTCGCCGCAATCTTTCATCTCGCTGCGGATGGCGTCCTAAGCGAGCTGGCGTCGTTCAGGAAAGACCGCTGGCATCCGACCTATTTCCAGTTCGGGACGATCCACTTCCCCGCTTTCAGCCATTCGCAAACTGAACTCCATTTTCATCTGGTGGGAGTCGAAGAAGACGACCGGGTGTTCAGTATCTGCAGGAATGACTAAAACGCTTTTTCAGGACTTACCGACACCATTGACTTTTGCCAAATGAATCTCCTGCAGACTCCTTACCGTTATCCTGGAACGGTTTTTCCTCGTGTCGATCGCTTCGATGAGAGCCTCGGCCCCGGTCATCGTCGTTACCGTTGGCACGCCGAACTGGAGCGCGGATTTTCGAATCGGTTTTTCGTCGTAATGTGACGTCATCCCAAGCGGGGTGTTGATCACAAGCGCGATATCTCCGCGTTTGATGTAATCGGCGATGTTTGGACGCCCCTCGTTGACCTTAAACACGGTCTCACATTCGAGCCCGACCTCTTTTAGACGGGCCGCCGTGCCGTAAGTCGCAATCAGATCGAAGCCCATCTTCACAAGACGGCGGGCGAGTACGACCGCCTGCCCCTTATCGCCGTCGTTAACCGAAACAAAAGCTGTGCCGCAAAGAGGAAGGACGATCCCGGCTCCTTCCATAGCCTTTCCGTAGGCCTCGCCAAATGTCTCGCCGACACCCATCACTTCGCCCGTGGAGTGCATTTCCGGCCCGAGGATCGGATCGACGCCGTCAAACTTCTTGAACGGGAAGACCGGCGACTTCACAAATACCTTCGGTACGGACAGGAATT
>JAOTWT010000602.1 GCA_029862725.1 Acidobacteriota bacterium
TCGCGTGCGCGCACATTACAACGGAGACCGCGAATTTGGCTCGTACGCTGAAAGCAGGCGGTGCGGAATCGATGCTTATTGCTTCGAACCCGCTTTCGACACAGGACGACGTGGCGGCTTCTCTGGTCGCCGACTGGAATATTCCGGTTTTTGCGATAAAAGGGGAGACGACCGAGACTTACAACCGGCATGTAAGAATCGCGCTCGACTCGAAACCCGACATTATTATCGATGATGGCTCGGATGTCGTTGCAACTATGCTCCAGGAATACCAGGAGCACGCCGACAAAATTATTGGAACGACGGAAGAAACGACGACGGGAATCGTAAGGCTTGAGGCAATGAAGAAGGCCGGCGTCATGAAGTTCCCTTCCATCGCCGTCAACGATGCACAGACGAAGCACTTTTTCGACAACCGTTACGGAACGGGTCAATCGACATTGGATGGAATTATTCGCGCGACAAATGTTTTGCTTGCGGGTAAGAATCTCGTTGTTGTCGGCTATGGCTGGTGCGGAAAAGGCGTCGCGATGCGCGCCCGCGGCATGGGAGCGAATGTGATCGTCACGGAAATCGATCCGATCAAGGCCATCGAGGCGGTAATGGACGGATTCCGCGTGTTGCCGATGGACAAAGCGTCTGAAATTGGTGATTTCTTTGTAACCGTGACGGGTAATCGTCATGTTATCGATCGTAACCATTTCGAAAGAATGAAAGACGGAGCGATCGTATGTAACAGCGGCCACTTCGACCTCGAGCTAAACCTCGAAGCGCTCGCCGAAATGTCCGAGCCGGCACAGAAAAGACGTCCGTTTGTCGAAGAGTACAAGAATAAGGAAACCGGAAAGAGCGTAATCGTTCTAGGCGAAGGAAGACTCATAAACCTCGCTGCTGCCGAAGGCCATCCTGCCAGCGTCATGGACATGAGCTTTGCAAATCAGGCTCTCGCCTCCGAATTCCTCGTCAAAAACCGCGGCCAACTGGAACACACCGTGCATGTTCTGCCGCGGGAAGTCGATCAGGAAATCGCATCCTTAAAACTTGAGTCGCTCGGGATTAGTATTGACGAATTGACTCCGGAAATGATCGAATACCTTTCAAGCTGGGAAACCGGAACCTAAGAAGGCGTAATTTGAACTAACGAAGCGAAGCGCCTTCTTCACGGCGCTTCGCTTTTTTTTATCGAGGATCAGAAAATGCCTGCTGAATTCAAACGCGACGATTTCGCAAAGCACGAGAACACCGAATTCGTACTCGAACAAGGCACTGAAGAGGAAACGGTGCTTAGGTTAACGGAAGTCACCGAGGAACAGATAACTCCGCAACACAGCCAGTTTTCTCTGGTTTTCGAGGGCCCGGCGGAGATGCTGCCGGAACCGAGGATTTACCGAATCACACATCCCGAACTCGGGGAATTCGATTTGTTCCTTTCCCCTTTCGCCGTGAACGAAACCGGGCTTAAGCTCGAGGCGAGTTTCAGCATGTTGACTTAGGTTACGAAGTTGTTGAAAAGGATCTCATGGTAACCGGCATCTTTCGTCACAGGCACCATAAGCAAGTCGATGTCTCCAAACTCATCATTGTCGAACCGGTAGTTGCTCTGGCCGAGCTCGTTTCCCCTCACATTTTCGAAAAGGACAGAGTAGCTATCTCGATCAATCCCCATATTCTTGTCGAGCGGGTTTGCAATTTCTTTCACTTCGACGAGTTTCAGTCGTCCCTTTTCGCCAGTCACAACATCGTGAACGTTGAACTGCTTGCCGATAAGGCTTTTAAAGCCATCCTTCGAAAAGGCAGATGCACGCTCTCCCGCAATTACTTTTAAAAAGTTGCCGCCGAGCGGTCCAGCGGCCATAAGACCTGCCGCTGCCATCGTGCCGCCCATTTTAACGAAGCGTCGCCTTGAAACCATTTTTTCTCTCCTGAATTAAGTGGATGACCAAGATCAGTACGAAACGATTTTCGAATTCTATTGCCAAACCCACTATCTTGTCAAAGGGGTGTTGGTAGCACATTATATGTCCGGTCAGTGTAGCAAGTTAGATGTCCGCTTTCGGCGACGGAGAATAGACAATGGCGAAGAGGTGAATCGCCATGAGG
>JAOTWT010000086.1 GCA_029862725.1 Acidobacteriota bacterium
ATAAATCGTTTTTGAGAGCACCTAAATATAGCATAATTGCGTCTTCTAAGTACCTGTTTGCGCACTGTTTAGAAACCGCGTTGATTTGCAAAACGCATGCAAAGAATTATCATCTCAAGCATAAGATGAGCAAATCCCTGTCAATTGTTGTTCCCGCTTTTAACGAAGCATCCCGTCTCGGGGTTTCGTTGGAAACCATTTTGGGTTACATCGATGGCAAATCGCTGGACGCCGAAGTGATCGTGGTCGATGACGGTTCAACCGATTCGACGCGGGAAATTGCGGCAGTGACGACTGCCGGCTTCGCGCAGATCGAGTCCCGGGTAATCGGGTATGAGACGAATATGGGCAAGGGATTCGCGGTCCGCAAAGGGCTGCGGGCAGCAACGGGAGATATTGCGTTGTTCAGCGACGCCGATCTTTCGACGCCGATTTCAGAATTGGAAAAACTGGTAGATCCCATTGCCGAAGATCGGTTCGATGTGACCTTTGGTTCGCGCGCTCTGGACCGGAGTCTGATCGGAGTCCGGCAGCCATGGCGCAGGGAGCAAGGCGGCAAGGTCTTTAATCTGCTTGTACGGACGCTGACGGGGCTTCCCTTTTGGGACACGCAGTGCGGTTTCAAGGCCTTTAACATGAAGAAGTTCCGGCCGCTGCTGGATGTCATGAAAATCGACCGGTTCGGCTTCGATGTCGAATTCCTGTACGTTGCATATCAGAAAGGCTTACGACTAAAGGAAATCCCGGTACGATGGGACCACTGCGAAGGAACAACCGTCAGTATTTTTCGCGACAGCATACGCATGTTCACTGAGATCGGCGAGATACGGCGGAACGCGCGCCAGGGCAGGTATCAGTGATCAACTATCGATTAAATCGATTAACATTTATCAAAGATCATTTATCCGCTAATTTGCGGCCAATATAAAAGCTGGGGCATCTAAATCGAAACCTCTGTATGAGTAGACTTGATAATTGATAGTTGATAATCGATAAATGAAACCATGAGCGCAAAACTAAATGTAAATATCGACCACGTCGCAACCATTAGGGAAGCTCGAAAGACGATCGAACCCAGTATCATAACGGCTGCGGTGATTTGCGAACAGGCGGGCGCCGACGGAATCACGGTTCACATACGGGGTGACCGTCGGCACATACAGGACCGCGATATTACGCTTTTGCGGGAATGCGTCACAACCTACCTGAACGTTGAAATGGCAACCACTGAGGAGATGCTTGAAATTGCAATCGCGACAAAGCCCGATGCGGTTTCCCTGGTTCCGGAAAGCCCCGAAGAGATCACCACCGAAGGCGGTCTCGATGTCGTCGGGCACGAAACGATTATCAGGGCGATGGTCAAGAAACTTCGGGATGCGGGCATTTTTGTGAGCGCCTTTGTAGATCCCGTGATTACGCAAATCGAGATGGCCAAATCGCTTGGGATGCAGCAGGTCGAGTTGTGTACCGGCGAATACGCCGACCTCACGTTAGGCGCGAAATCGGCGCATGGCGACGGTGCGATGAGGGCCGCGGCAGAGATCAAACGGATCCACGATGCGGCGGTCCACGCCCATGGGCTCGGCATGATCGTGGCTGCCGGTCACGGCCTGACCTATCGGAACGTCGGCGCGCTCGCTGCGATTTCCGAGATAACCGAATTCAACATTGGTCACAACATCATCTCGAGAGCTGTTTTTACAGGATTGTATAAAGCGGTAGAGGAGATGATCGAGAAGATAAGGCAGGGGACCAAAGGCTGAATCTGGAGTTTCAAGTTCCAAGTTTCAAGTTGAAGTCTAAAATGTTGCGGGGGAAATTCAAGATATTATTTAAAAACGTTTAATTTCAACCGTTAAATACACGCTCGACCTTTAATCGTGCCGATTAGAAAACCCGAAACCTGACTCTCGAAACTCAAGCCACGCTCTTTTTGACATCGAACCGCTTCCAAACTACTCTCAAAACATCACTTCGATGGATACCAAATAATGAACTTTGGCTTTGTTATAGACAACCGTAAATGTATCGGATGTCACGCCTGTACCGTCGCCTGCAAGTCGGAGCACGATGTGCCGGTCGGGGTCAACCGTACTTGGGTTAAATATATAGAAAAAGGGGAGTTCCCTGACACTCGCAGGCTTTTTTCGGTTATGCGCTGCAACCATTGCGCCGATGCTCCTTGCGTCGACATATGCCCGACCGGAGCGCTTCATACCCGCAAAGATGGCATTGTCGATTTTGATGACCGCCGTTGCATCTCCTGTAAGGCCTGTACCCAGGCGTGCCCGTACGACGCGATCTTTATAAACCCGGAAACGAAGACCGCCCAGAAGTGTAATTATTGTACGCACCGCACCGAGATCGGACTGGAGCCGGCGTGCGTCGTCGTATGCCCTGAACATGCGATCATCTCGGGAGACATGGATAACCCGGATACCGAGATCTCGCACCTGCTCGCGCGCGAAACGGTCTCTGTTCGCAAGGCAGAAAAAGGTACAAATCCAAAACTCTTTTATATCGACGGCGACAAGGCTTCGCTTGATCCCACCGAGACACACAAAGACTCGGATTACATGTGGTCGTCGCAGTCGATGGGAGTCGGCAAATACGCAAACTATGCTGCGGACCGGAAATCGGAGCTGGCCGCGAAGCAGTCATCAAATCTTGTCCAAATCAAGCCGCGGGATAAGAAAAATGCGAGAAGGGTTTATGACGCACCTTCGAAGGGTGTCCTTTGGGGCTGGGAGGTATCCGCCTATGTGTGGACCAAAGCGATCGCTGCAGGCTCATTCCTGATACCGGTTTTGGGAAGCTATTTTGTATACGGTGTTCCGGATCTTGTAAAACTTATCGGAGTAGTTCTCGCGCTTGTTTTTCTCACATTTACGGGCATTCTTCTGATAATGGATCTCGGCCGGCCCGATCGTTTCCTTTATGTTCTTTTCAGGCCGCAATGGAAGTCCTGGCTTTCAAGGGGCTCTTATATCATCACGATTTATGGTGCGCTTTTAAGCGCATGGCTTGCCGCCTGGTTTGCGGGTTACACCGATTTCCATAAATACATCGAGCCGGCAGGCGTTGTTTTTGCTTTGCTTTCAGCAATTTACACGGCATTCCTTTTTGCACAGGCAAAGGGACGCGACTTCTGGCAGAGCCCTATGCTGGGGCTCCATATGGTCATCCACTCGCTAATGGCGGGTTTCGCGGTATTCCTGATCGCGAATGTGTTTTTGATAGTAAACATCGGGCTGACAGTTGTGATATCAACTTTAACTGCGGCATTTCTTTTAATCCATTTGATAACGCTCGCGATCGAGATGACGACGACTCATTCGACCGACGACGCACACGAGGTCGCGACGATGATTCTTCGGGGACAATTCGCGCTTCCGTTCTGGGCGGGCATGGTGATCGTCGGAAACGTCATCCCGATGGCATTGCTCTACTTCTCAAACGAGATCTGGGCGATTGGAATCTCCGGCGTGCTGATCCTGATCGGACTGGGATTTGCCCAACACATATGGGTCAAAGCCCCGCAGCTGGTCCCTTTAAGTTAAAAAGAGGTGCCCACGAAAAACACTAAAATCACTAAAATGTTATTCTCAGTTACGAACAAAACAATTGATATTCATACGATTGGCAACACGCCAAACCTCACAAGTTATGAAACAAGAATTGATATATCCCAAAAGGGCATACAAGATAATCGGTGCCTGTTTTGAAGTTTATAAGCGAGTAGGAAATGGTTTTACCGAACCGCTTTATCAAGAATGCCTTGAAATGGAATTGAGCTTTCGGGAAATACCGTTTGAAGCTCAGCCGAAGATTCCATTTTCGTACCGTGGCCAAAAAACAAAAAAGCATTTTGTACCGGATTTTATTTGTTTTGGTGCAATCATTCTTGAAATAAAAGCAGTTGAAAAGTGTATGAAACAACACGAATCGCAGGTATTAAATTATCTGCATGCTACAGGATTCAGACTTGGGCTTCTGGCAAATTTTGGGCATCATCCTCGGCTGGAATATTCACGAATAGTACTTTGAAAGCTTCAATTTTGACTGTGTGAAACTAGTTTATGATAGCCATTGTGATCGTATTACATATGTGTTGTTTTCCCTTTTTTGACCGATTGGCATGTAATGCATCTAAGGCCTTTTTTCGCAAAAATTAATTTAGTGTATTTCGTGTGTTTAGTGGGTCGATCCAATGAAACATAAGCCATCATTTATCGAAAATATTGCCGAGAAGCTCGGCATAATTGAGAACCTGCATCCGGCGTCGTTTGACGCGCTTCCCCGTATGAATGAGCCGGGTGAACTCTCGCATTATCCGCCGCCGGAAAAATGGGATGACTGGACGGAGTATGAGGCAAAATCGGGCCTCAAGCGCGAGAAAAAGAATTACATGATCGTTCCGACGACGTGTTTTAACTGCGAGTCGGGCTGCGGTCTTTTAAGCTATGTCGACAAGGAGTCGATGAAAGTCCGCAAGTTTGAGGGAAATCCCTATCATCCGGGAAGCCGCGGACGGAATTGCGCGAAGGGGCCGGCGACTATAAACCAGATCAACGATGTCGACCGGATCCTTTACCCGATGAGGCGCAAGGGCGAACGAGGCGCCGGCGGTTGGGAACGTGTTTCGTGGGACGACGCTCTGGATGACATCGCGGGAAAGATACGTGAGGCACTAAAAGCAGACAAAAAGAACGAGGTCGTATATCACGTCGGGCGTCCCGGCCACGAGGGATTTATGGACCGGATTCTCCAGTCATGGGGTGTCGACGGGCACAATTCACACACAAACATATGCTCCGCCGGCGCGCGCTTTGGTTACGCCATCTGGCATGGTGCCGATCGTCCTTCACCCGACCACGCCAACGCCCAGTTCATCCTTCTGATATCGGCCCATCTCGAATCAGGCCATTATTTCAACCCGCATGCCCAGCGGATCATGGAAGGCCTTATGAACGGCGCCAAGATGTGCGTCATGGACCCGCGTCTTTCGAACACGGCCTCGATGGCGGACTACTGGATGCCGACCTACCCTGGCAGCGAAGCGGCGGTCCTGCTCGCGATCGCCAAGATCCTGATCGATGAAGGTTTGTATAACCGCGAGTTCATGTTCAACTGGGTCAACTGGCGCGAGAGCCTGGCTGAATTAAACCCGCAGGCGGAAGTCACGTTCGAGAACTTTATCGAAGAACTCAAGAAGCTATACGCCGAATACACGCCCGAGTTTGCCGAAACCGAAAGCGGCGCCACGGCCGAAATGATCCGCGAGGTCGCCAAAAAAGTCGGCGAAGCGGGAACGCGTCTGGCGACGCACAACTGGCGCAGCGCCGGTTCGGGAAACCTGGGGGGCTGGGCTGTTTCAAGATGCCTCCATTTCCTCAATGTTTTGACGGGAAGCGTCGGCACGGTCGGCGGGACCATGCCTTCGGCCTGGAACAAGTTTCACCCGACCGGTTTTTCCAAACCGCCGGCACAGAAATTCTGGAACGAGCTTCATTTTCCAAAAGAATACCCGCTGACCCACTACGAACTCAGCCAGTTATTGCCTCATTTCCTCACCGAAGGCCGCGGCAAGCTGCAGGTCTATTTCACGCGGGTTTTTAACCCGGTCTGGACCTACCCCGATGGGTTTATGTGGATGGATGCCCTTTCCGACCAAGAAAAGATCGGGATGCATATCGCCTTAACGCCTACCTGGAACGAGACCTCGTATTTTGCGGACTACGTTCTGCCGATGGGACATTCATCGGAGCGCCATGATCTGATCTCCTACGAGACCCATTCGGGCAAATGGATCGGGTTTCGCCAGCCGGTTCTGCGCGAGGCGGCGCGGCGTCTGGGGCAGGAAACCGAATTTACATACGAAACGAACCCGGGCGAGGTCTGGGAAGAAGACGAGTTCTGGATCGAATTGTCATGGCGGATCGACCCCGATGGCTCACTCGGTATCCGCGAGCATTTCATATCGCCTTACAGGCCCGGCGAGAAGATTACGATCGACGAGTATTACCGTTTCATTTTCGAGAACACCAGGGGCCTTTCCGAAAAAGCAGCCGAAGAAGGCCTCGACGCTCTGGCGTACATGCGGAAATACGGCGCGTTCGAGGTCGAATCGGAAACTTACAATGTTCATCTTAAAGAACTTGGCGAGACCGTTGGAACAACCGTCGATGAAGAGACCGGTACGATCATTAAAGATGGCAAGAACATCGGCGTCATGATCGAGGGCCGTCCGCATCAGGGGTTCGGGACGCCTTCGCGAAAACAGGAGTTCTTTTCGGAAACACTTAAAGACTGGGGCTGGCCGGAGTACAAGACTCCGACCTATATCAAAAGCCACATCCACCGCGAAAACCTCAAAGACGGAGAGATCGTCCTCGTCCCGACGTTCCGACTCCCGACGCTTGTCCACTCACGGAGCGGCAACGCCAAATGGCTCGCCGAGATCGCACACCGCAATCCGCTCTGGATTCATCCGGAAGACGCAGAAAAATGGGGCGTCGGCACAAACGACCTCGTGCGCGTCAGCACCGATATCGGCTACTTTGTCAACAAGGCGTGGGTCACCGAAGGCATGAAACCGGGCGTGGTCGCGTGTTCGCATCATCTCGGCCGCTGGAGCCGCGCGCAGGACCCTGCAAATAACCGCTGGGCGATGAACCAGGTCTCGATCGAGAAAAAAGACGGTTCATACAAGATGCGTGTCGTTGAGGGAATCAGGCGTTCCAAGACGGAGGACCCCGATACCGAAAGGATCTTCTGGTCTGACGGCGGCGTCCATCAGAACATCACCTTCCCGGTCCATCCCGACCCGATCTCCGGCATGCATTGCTGGCATCAGCGTGTGCGTGTCGAAAAGGCGCACGCCGATGATAAATACGGCGATGTCTTTGTCGACACGGAAAAATCGATGGAAGTCTACCGCGAATGGCTCGAGATGACGCGGCCCGCTCCGGGACCGAATGGCCTCAGAAGGCCGTTATGGCTGGCGAGGCCTTTGCGGCCGGTTGAAGAGATGTTTTATATCAAGGACGGGAAACGATGATTTCTTGATGTGATGTTTGCCTGACTTGATTTTTCAATTCTCGCCGCCGAAGGCGACACAAACTCAGGAATAAATGGACCGATTTAAGTTGCCTCCCGCTTTAGCTGGAGGTTCGCGAATCGCCAACTTCATTTGGGCTTAAGCCCCAAAAACTCTTCTGAGGACCTCAAACCCCGCGCTGAAGCGCGGGGCAATCTATTATGAATTCGAGCTCAAATGTTGTCCTTTCTCAAAAAACTTTTATATCATTCAAACTTCTTTCAAATCTCCACCGTAGTAGAGTAGAAACCATGCTCAAATTTACCGGAAGCGTATTTCGCTTATTCACGTATAGAATATCTTGCAGGCCGCTCGGCGGGTTTGCGCTGATCCTTGCGGCCTCTTTCTTTGTCCCGATTAACGCTCAGGAAAACGCGGCGGTAATCGTACAGCCCGGGGCGCCGGGGCAACCGACAAGAATCCTTCCCTCTTCGACCAACGCGGAATTCCCTTCGTATTCGCGAAAGGACGTCGAGTTCATGCAGGGTATGATCCATCACCACGCGCAGGCGGTCGAGATGTCGGCATTGATCGAGGCACGGACGGATAACGTGGAATTTCGCCTGCTTGGGGCGCGGATCAGCCATTCGCAAGCAGAAGAAATAGGATTTATGCGGCGTTGGCTTGCGTCGAGGGGAGAAAATCTTACATTGCCGATGATGGACATGGGCAATATGAAAGACATGAAGGATCACAAGCACCACTTGATGCCGGGTATGCTGACGCCGGAACAAATGGAGACCCTTCGAAATGCGAAAGGCGATGAATTTGTCCGCTTGTGGCTCACGGGAATGATCCAGCACCACATCGGTGCACTCGTGATGGTAAGGGAATTATATGATGCGGGGGCGGGACAGGATGCCGAGCTGTTCACGTTCGCCACAGACGTCGACAGCGGCCAGCGCGCTGAGATCAAGCTTATGCGAAACATGTTAAAGGAATATCAGTAAGAGGAAAATATGAATCGATTTGGAGTTTTCACGCTAGTAGCATTCGTTGTTATCTTGGGCACATGTTTTGCGGCCCTCGCGCAGGATCTGGACTCGGCCCCCGTGCTTCCTGAGGGAATGACCGGTGCGGATACCCGCGATCCGCGGACGAATCTTCCCGCCGGACTGTTCGATGCGGGTGAAGCATCATTTGGATTGAGGCATTTATCGCTTTTGGAAAAGCCCTCGGCGTTTCAGCTTGGCACGAACGATGCCGCTGACCCGAAGGTGCAAGAAATCCTCGCACAGCTTGGTTTTCCGTCGAATGCGAATATACCCGCCGGGATCCGGCTCGTTTCCGCCCAGCTCGCTTTCGCCAACTCCGACATGGCGTTCCAGGGAAACCACCTTTTCATGGGTAACTTTTATGGTGTCAACATTTATGACATCGCAAATCCGGGCCACGCGAAACTCGTCACCTCTATGATTTGCCCCGGCGGGCAGGGTGACGTTTCGGTTTACAAAAACCTTATGTTTATGTCGGTCGAGATGCCAAACGGGCGCCTGGACTGCGGAACGCAGGGCTTTCCCGCCGAAGCAGTTCAAGGGGCGCCGGCCGCGAACAAAGACCGCTTCAGAGGTGTCCGGATATTTGATATTTCAGACATCAAGAGCCCGAAACAAGTCGGAGCGGTGCAAACATGTCGTGGTTCGCACACACACACACTCGTAACGGATCCGAAGGACAAGAAGAACGTTTATATCTACGTTTCGGGTACATCTTTTGTACGTCCCTCCGAGGAACTCGCCGGTTGTTCCGACGGGGCGCCGGCCACAGATCCGAATACCGCTCGCTTCAGGATCGAAGTCATCAAAGTGCCGGTCGCATCCCCGCAGAAGGCCGAGATTGTATCGAGACCACGTATTTTCGCGGATGAAAAGACCGGTGACATCGCCGGATTAAAAGATGCCGGTTCGCACGATGGCGACGGAAAACCGACGGCGACAGATCAGTGTCACGACATCACAGCCTATTCCGAAATCGGCTTGGCTGCCGGAGCGTGTTCAGGCAACGGAATTCTGCTGGATATAAAAGACCCTGCAAATCCGAAGCGGATTGATGCCGTTAACGACAAGAATTATGCCTACTGGCACTCCGCGACATTCTCGAACGATGGGAAGAAAGTCGTGTTTACCGATGAGTGGGGCGGTGGGCTCGGTGCGCGCTGCCGCGAGAACGATCCGAATGTCTGGGGTGCGGATGCGCTCTTCAACCTTGAGGGCGGCAAGTTGAGTTTCGCGAGCTATTACAAAATGCCCGCCGCACAGGGAAACACCGAGAATTGCGTCGC
>JAOTWT010000087.1 GCA_029862725.1 Acidobacteriota bacterium
TTTAGAGCAATGCTTGCATTGCCGATCGGGCTCGTTTAGAGCAATGCTTGCATTGCCGATCGGGCTCGTTTAGAGCAATGCTTGCATTGCCGATCGGGCGAAGCCCGATAAATAAAATATTCAAGACGATTCTTGTCGTGCTCCGCACGACACTGCAACGCGAAGCGTTGCTCTAAACGAGTCGCCCGATTCAGAACACGAAGCGTTGCTCTAAACGAGTCGCCCGATTCAGAACGCGAAGCGTTGCTCTAAACGAGTCGCCCGTTCGGCAACGCCAGCGCCCTCCCCAAAATTAAGAATCTTTTCGAAAAATTAAAGACAAGCGGGATAACTTCTACGTAAAGTTCAGCGATGTCTTCAAGGATATTCAAATCAAATGAACCCAATACATTTCATTATGTTACCTGTGTAGCGAACAAAAGACGGAATGTCTTCTACGACAACGAAATTTGCACAATTCTCTCCGAGGTTATCGAGGAAATAAAGCAAAAACATCCTTTCAAACTCGCCGGCTACGTTTTCATGCCGGATCACATCCACATGATTCTTAACCCTTTGGTTCCTGAATCCGGGACAATTCTAAGAAAAATAAAGGGAAAATCCGGAAAACTAATTATTGATTACTTGATCGAGAATCGTCGGTATAAGGACCTCAAGTGGCTTCGCATCCATGTCAAAAACCGGAAATACGCCCTATGGCAGACGCGATCGTCAGATATCGACTTGATATCAAAAAAGTTTTTCAAACAGAAGCTGGACTATATTCATATGAATCCCGTGCGTGGGGGTCTTTGTGAGACCCCTGAAGACTGGATCTGGTCCAGCTGTCGTGCACTAAAAACCGGGGATCCGAACGACTCACCGCTTGAAGTTGATCTGGACCCCTATTGGACCGCGGATGAATTGAATTCCCTTTGATTTGTTTGGCAGGGCCTTCTCCGGGAGTCTCGTGCCGCGTTTAGAGCAATGCTTGCATTGCCGATCGGGCGAAGCCCGATAAATAAAATATTCAAGACGATTCTTGTCGTGCGGCGTTTAGAGCAATGCTTGCATTGCCGATCGGGCGAAGCCCGATAAATAAAATATCTAAGACGATTCTTGTCGTGCTCCGCACGACACTGCAACGCGAAGCGTTGCTCTAAACGAGTCGCGCGATTCAGAGCACGAAGCGTTGCTCTAAACGAGTCGCCCGATTCAGAATACGTAGCGTTGCTCTAAACGAGTCGCCTGAATCCCAAACGAAATCCTCAATCGTCAATCATTCTGGGGTTTCGCGAGAAAATAGGAAAGGCTCTCGAGCGAAATGGTGAGGTCGATTGTCTTGACCTTGATGTCATCGGCGAAGCGTAAGGGCGTGGGTGCAAAATTCATCACCGCCTTGATACCGGATTTGGCGACAGTTTCGAGGACACTTTGGGCGAATTGTGCCGGCACCGCGATCACCGCGACATCGATATCCTCTTTCCTGATAACCCGCTCGAAATTCTTGAGATCAAATACCTTCACTTTCCCGACTTTGGAACCGATCTTCTCTTCATCCGCGTCAAACAGCGCGGCAACCTCAAAATTGGTCTGCGTAAAACCGTAATAATCAGTGAGCGCCATGCCGAGACGGCCGGCGCCGATGATCGCGACCCTGTGTTTGTGATCGAGACCGAGGATTTTTGTGATCTGCTCCTTTAGATCAGCGATGTAATAACCGACGCCCCGAACTCCGAACTCTCCAAAACACGCGAGGTCTTTGCGAATCTGGGCGGAGTTGAGGTGAAAACGCTTGGCCAACCTGCCGGACGAGATGGTCTTCGCGCCCTCGGCGCTCAGTTCATTGAGACACCTCAAATAAATGCTGAGTCGATTGGTGGTTAATTCTGATATCTTCTCTGTTTTCATTCGACCTTCGAATTATAGTTCAATTTTTATATTTGTGAAAAAGTTAACAATCAAAAAACTGTGGTTCTCAGTAATGAGCCCGCTTGAATAAGTCACTGGCAGATAGTGGTAAATCATCAAAAGGTTTTCAACTTGCGCTGAGTCCAACAAAGCCAACGTTGAAAATGAGAGAAAAAGCAAGGTTATGAACGAAAATCGCCATTTAAAATGAATTCAATGGCGCCCGGACCGTTGCTGAATCGGCGCAATTGAACTAGACTGTTTCAAGTGTGAAACACGATGATTTCCTTTCTTTCCGGCAAAATTCTCGAAAAGGCCTCGAATACCGTGATTCTCGATGTGAACGGCGTCGGCTACGAGGTTACCGTACCCCTTTCGACTTACTACGAGCTGGGCGAAAAAGGCGATCCGGTTGATCTGCGTATTTTCACATACGTCCGCGAAGACACCCTCCAGCTTTTTGGCTTTAAGACGCGGCGCGAAAAGGCGCTATATTTGAAATTGTTATCCGTCCAGGGGATCGGGGCGAAGTCCGGGATCGCGATGCTCTCGGGGATGAGCGCCGACGAGATCACGCTCGCGATTCGGACCGATGACCTGGCGCGCCTTACCTCGATCCCGGGGGTCGGCAAAAAGACCGCCGAACGAATGGTCATCGAGCTCCGCGACAAGCTCGATGATATCGGCGTATCGGCGCTGCCCAAACGCGCACAAGAGCCGGACGGATCCGAATCGGGGAACGAGGCATTCGGCGACGCACTATCGGCGCTCGTTAATTTGGGTTATCAGCCAAAAGCGGCGAAGAAGGCCTTACGAACGGCGGTCGACGAGGGCTGTGAGTTGACCGTGCAGAAGTTACTGCGGCGGGGACTGCAGCTACTGGCGAAATGATCGGCTCATTTATCATTTATCGATTTTCATTTATCATTTGAAAATCTTTAGCGCTTCAGCTGAGATCAACGGCAATTCACGATTTACAATTTACGGTTCACAAACCTTTGGCCAACGAAATAAACATCATCGAATCCCGCGACACCGCCGTCCTGAATGACGCCGAGCGCCAGTTCGAGCTTTCCCTGCGGCCGACCAAGCTCGGCGAGTATGTCGGGCAAACCAAGATCAAGGACAATCTTCGTATCTACATGCAGGCCGCTTTGAAGCGCCGCGAAGCGCTCGATCACATACTCCTGACCGGCCCGCCGGGCACGGGGAAGACGACGCTCGCGGGCATCACCGCCAATGAGATGGGCGCCGAGTTCAAGTCGACCGCCGCACCGATCATCGAAAAGGCGGGTGACCTCGCCGCACTCCTGACAAACCTCGAAGAGGGCGATGTGCTTTTTATCGACGAGATTCACCGCCTCAACCCCGCGATCGAGGAGATACTCTATCCGGCGATGGAGGACTACAACCTCGATATCATGATCGGCCAGGGAACCGCGGCCCGTTCGATCAAGCTCGAATTGCCGAAGTTCACACTTATCGGCGCGACCACGAGACCGGGGCTGATCACGGCGCCGTTGAGGGGACGATTCCAGATCCCGTTCAACCTCGATTTTTACACCGTTGAAGACCTGCAGACGATAGTCACCCGTTCGGCGGGCATTCTGGAGGTCGTGATCGATGAAAACGGCGCCCACGAAATCGCCAAACGTTCGCGCGGCACGCCGCGGATCGCGAACCGCCTGCTGCGCCGGGTACGCGACTTTGCCGAGGTCGATTACGACGGGGAGATCGACGAGGAAATCGCCCGAAATGCGCTCGACCGGATGGAGGTCGACACATTCGGCCTCGACGAAACGGACCGGAAGATGCTTCTTTCGATAATTGAGAAGTTTGGCGGTGGGCCGGTCGGACTGGGCACGATTTCGGCGGCCGTCAGTGAGGAAAAAGATTCGATCGAGACGATCATCGAGCCTTATCTGATTCAGATCGGTTTCCTCAACCGGACACCCCGCGGCCGGATGGCGACCCCGCTTGCCTATCAGCACTTTGGACTCGATAATCTCCTGAAGAGGGATGCAAAAGCTCCGGGGCTTTTCGAGTAGTCTATGGAAAAGGTCGTTTTTACAAACGGATGTTTCGACATCATTCACGCGGGCCATGTGGACCTCTTGCGTCGCGCGCGAGAACTCGGCACGAAGCTCGTCGTCGGTATCAACAGCGACGCCTCGGTGCGCGCGATCAAGGGACCGTCCCGCCCGTATGTCGGGCAGGAAGATCGTGCGGATGTTTTGCGAAACCTGAAATGGGTCGATGAGGTCGTGATATTCGAAGAATCGACACCGGAGCGGATCATAAGGGAACTGAAACCCGATGTCCTCGTAAAGGGCGGCGACTGGCAGGAAACCGAGATCGTCGGCTCGAGTTTTGTAAAGCAGAACGGCGGAGAGGTCTTTTCACTGGCGCTCAAAGAAGGGTTCTCGTCTTCTTCGATCGTCGACCGGATACGGTCGCTAAATGGTGATGAGAATGCTGGTTCAAGCGGTCCGTCCCCGATCACCGGCGCTGCGCTGGATGAACACGTTTCAGTGTTCGAATCCCTCAAATCGGCCTGTTCGGAAGCAATTGACGAATCCGCGGATCTCATCGCCGACGCGGTCACCGCCGGCAAAAAGGTGCTCATCTGCGGCAACGGCGGGAGCGCGGCCGACGCACAGCATATCGCCGCGGAGTTGGTCGGGCGTTACGAAACAGAGCGAAAGGCACTTCCGGCGATCGCTTTGACGACCGATACATCGGCCTTGACCGCGGTTTCCAACGATTACGGATTCGAACGCATTTTCGCGAGGCAGGTCGAGGCCCATGCCTCCGCCGGTGACGTCTTGATTGCGATCAGCACCAGCGGTAATTCACCCAATGTTCTCGCGGCGGTGATGAAGGCGCGCGAACTGGATTGCAAAACGATCGGCCTTACCGGAAAAGACGGCAGGAAACTCGCTGCCCTTTGCGACGCCTGCGTACTCGTACCCTCCGGCAGGACTTCCAGAATCCAGGAAGCTCACATCACGATCGGGCACATCTGGTGCCAGATCGTCGATCACCGGATTGCCGAACATCCACACGGCGGTGCCTGACTTGATCCGAGATCCAAAGAGAATTCTTGTCTTCCGTATCGGCCATCTCGGAGATACGCTCGTTGCCGTACCCGCTTTCAATTCCATAAGGGACGCCTTTCCCGACGCTGAGATCGTACTCCTTTCAAACTCCGACGCGGCCAATCCCGGATATGTCGCCGCCCGCAGCGTTCTTCCCGAAAGAGGCCTGTTTGACGATTGGATCGTCTATTCGAAAGGCGAAGGAATCGTTCGTGCGGGACTCGCTTACGCGGGGCTGATCCGCGAACTCCGTCGGCGGCAATTCGACGCTTTGTATTATTTGATGACCCGGAACCGCAGCGCTGCGAGCGTAAAACGCGACCGAATTTTCTTCCGGGCGGCCGGCATAACTGCGGTCGCCGGAGATAGATACCTGCTGAACCACCTGGTCGGTCCCGGGGTAGAAAAACCGCTTCCGATCGTGCGGCGAGAATCCGAATTCCTGCTCGACCTGCTTGCCGATTCCGGAGTGGTTGCTTCAGATAAGCACTCCGAGATTCATATCGCGGAGGAAGAAGCCCAAACCGCTGACGAGTGGCTCTCCGCAAATTGCGGTGCCGATTTTCGCAATAAACGACTCATCGCGGTCGCGCCCGGCAGCAAATGGGATTCGAAGGTCTGGAATGAAGACAAATATAGAGCGGTTCTGCGACGTTTGATCGACCGCTGCGAAGTCTTTCCGGTCGTTTTTGGCGGCCGGGAAGATCGGGCAAAAGGCGAACGGATTCTCACAGCGCTCGGTACGGGAGCAAACGCGGCAGGCGAGCTCAACGTCCGCGTCGGAATGGCCGCAATGAAGCATGTCCTCCTCTATCTGGGAAACGATACCGGTACTATGCATATGGCTGCAGCGGTCGGTATCAGATGCGCCGCCGTTTTTGCCGCAGTCGATTTTCCAGGGCGTTGGTATCCATTCGGGGAAGGGCACCGGGTATTTCGCGTTGCGGTCGAATGCGAAGGCTGCCACACACCCGTCTGCTTCAACAATCATCTGTGCCTCGAATCGGTTGCGGCCGACGAGGTCTACGAAGCCTGTCTCGAAATACTCAAGTCTTGCGGCCGTATTTGAAGAACAACGTATCGTCGTGCTTTTTTATCCAACCCATTGTTTCTGTTAGACTGTTCCCCAACCCCGTAAGTCATTTCAGGCATACAATTATGAACAAGATACTGCTCGCAATACTGCTTTCCGTTTTTGGTGCGGCCGCGCACGGCCAGGCATTCAAATTTGAAGGGTACAATCTGATACTCCAGGTTCCGCAGACGCATAGAGCACAAACCTGTGCGGTCCGCTACGCTCCGCCTTCTCGCGGTGTGAAGATTACCGATCTCAACCGTTCAACGCCGCTGAACCTGAAAGGCTGTGATGGCGGACGCGCCGACTTTTCGTCGCTGACATCATCCTCGGCAACCTTGCGGCCGAACGCAGGTGGCTCGAAATGGTGTTTCGAGGGCGAAGACGAGCGTTACATGATCGAGTTCCAGGGAGACCAGTACGCCCCGGACGTCAAGTACATCTGGCCGGCAAATCTGGCGACAAACGAGATGGGCTTTTTCAGCGTCCGGGATTTCGGCGCGGTGGGCGATGGCCGGACGGACGACACTGTCGCGATCCAAAGCGCACTCGCCTATGTTGCCTCGCGTAACGGCGGAACTTTGAAGTTTCCGGAAGGCGATTACGTGGTCGGCGGAACGCCAGGTTTTGAAGGACTGGCGATACCCTCCGGGATCATCATCGAGGGTGTCAGCGGTCTGCAGTCCGGTGCCTCGACCAATAATGCGAAACGTGAAAACGCGAGCCGGATCAGCCTTCGCGGTACCGGCCGTTCGCTATTCCGGATCGGGGAATGCGTCGAACAGGTAACGCTCCGGGACATGGAGTTCTATGCCCAGAGCAGCAATCGTACGATCGGCATCGAAGGTACAGGGGCCTACACCTCGTCACAGGGTTTTCAGTTGGAACGGGTCGTTTTCAATAATTTTTACCGCGGGATCCAGATCGAGGGGCTGCCGCAAACCAATCTCAACTGGCAGGTCGATTACGTCAAGATCAAGGAGACGCGCTTCATCTACAATACCGACACGGCCGTCTACTGCAACGCCCGGAACTCGAACTGGAAGATCGAGAGCTCGCTCTTTATAAATCCGAAAAAAATGCCCGGCCAGAATGCCGACTCGATGCACTTCGAGAGGGTCGGAATGGTTTTGCTCGAGGACACATACGGCGGGGGCTTCCCAAACGCGCTCGGCGGCACCTTCCTGAAAATCCTCGACAGCGGAAACATCACCGTGATCGGCAGCCAGACCGAGAATATGACGAATTCGCTCTATTACAATGAGGCGGGAAATCCATACGCCGGCGATTACAGCTATCCGATTACATTTGTAAACAGCGTTTTTGGAAATTCGATTGTCTTTAAGGCGCGCCGGACCTTTGTTTCGACTGGTTCGCTTTACGGGCCCAACACGTTTCAGGCCGGTCCGGACGTACGTGTTTACTCCACCGGTGACAGGTTTTGTTACGACGGTTTGATCCTGGGATGCGCGGGAGGAACAAAGAACAACTTCGACCGCGCAACGGTCGTGTTTATGACCGGTCAGATCGCCGAGCGGGGTGTGCCGGGACACCCGGCGGTATTTGGTACCGATGTCGAGTTCGGCCAACCGGTCAGGATGCCGAGTTTCTCGTCCGGCTCGCTTCCGGGCGGTAAATCGAACGGCACGATGGTTTACTGCGAGGACTGCCGTCGGGACACGACGCCGTGTCGAGGCGGTGGTTCGGGCGCCCCGGCAATGGTGGTGAGCGGGAGCTGGAGCTGTCTCTAGTATAAGGAGTCAGGATTCAGGAGTCAGGATTCAGGAGTCAAGTTCATTCCTATTTGATCAGGATTTCAGCTGTGATCAAAAATTGAGCCCGTCGGAAGCGAGTACCGACGGGCTGTTTATTACTGACAAGATCAGTTCTGACTAGATCAGACAAACTTGGAACCTGGAACTACTCATCCGTCCCCTCATCCATGACCTCAACCACGACCCCATCGGTCGCCGAATCAAGAAGCGAGGCGCTCGTCACCGAGTCGTCACCGTCGGTCTTGATAAGCGTCACGCCCTGGGCCGAACGGCCGGTCTCCCGTATGTTCTTGACCCCGATCCTGATGAGTTTCGCCTGCTTGGTGATGATCATGATCTCGGAATCATCTTCGACCGGGAATGAGGCGACCACCTTGCCAGTTTTCTCGGTCGTCTTCATGTTGATCACGCCCTTGCCGCCGCGCTTGATCAAACGGTAACTCCCAGCGTCCGTCCTTTTTCCAAAACCCTGCTCGGAGATCGTCAAGATCTTCTGCGACTCATCGTCGACCGAGCAGACGCCGATCACGTAATCGCCTTTTCGCAGGTTTATCCCGCGGACACCGCGGGCAACACGCCCCATCGGCCGGACATCGGTTTCCTTGAACCTGATCGCCATTCCTTCGTGACTTGCTATCAGGATCTCCTTGGTGCCGTCCGTCTTGATGATATCGAGGAGTTCGTCGTCGGGGTCGATGTTGATCGCGTTTATCCCGTTCACGCGGATATGCTGATAATCCGACAGCGACGATTTTTTGATCACGCCCTTCCGCGTAACCATCAGGATATAGGTGTCATCGGTAAAATCCCGGACCGGAAGCACCGCCACCAGACGCCGCGCCGACGGAATGCTGACCAGGTTGACGATCGCCTTACCGCGCGCCGAGGGCAACGCATCGGGTATCTCGTGGACCCGCAGCTTGTAAACCTGCCCGTCGTCCGTAAAAACCATCAGGTAATCATGGGTCGAGGCGATAAAAAGGTGCCTGACAAAATCCTCATTCTTGGCGGTGGCCCCAAACCGGCCCTTCCCGCCTCGTCCCTGACGCGAATAGGTCGCGATCGGCGTACGCTTCACATAACCCGCCTTTGTGACGGTTATAGCGACCTCTTCATCCGGAATAAGGTCCTCGATGTTCAGTTCGACACCCGCATCGACGATCGTCGTCCGGCGAACATCGCCAAAATTCTGTCTGATCTCTGCTAGTTCCTCCCCGATTACCTGTCTGAGGACGCTTTCGTTGCCGAGAATATTCTCGAACTCGGCGATTAGTTTGATGATCTCCTCGTATTCGTCGAGGATCTTTTGGCGCTCGAGGGCCGAAAGACGCCTTAGCTGGAGGTCGAGGATCGCCTGAGCCTGGATTTCGCTGAATTCGAGATCGCCGATTACGTTCTCGAGCTTGTCCAGGAATTTGCCGAGCGTCATATCGCTCGGGACGCCGCGCCATTTCTTCTGCTCGCGGATCGTCTCAAAATCCCCGGTCAGCCACCTCTTGGCCTCGTCGACCGAGCCGGAGTT
>JAOTWT010000604.1 GCA_029862725.1 Acidobacteriota bacterium
GTGTGTAAATAAAAATGCCGCGCCGGTCTGGTTCGCCTGGTTTAAGCTGAGCCACCAGCGCTGGTTGTTCTCGGCCGCAATCCTTATGTCATCAATTCCAAGCACATCAGCGAAACCAATATCGTTAAAGATCAACGCCATTCCGACCGCCATAAAGGCCAGCTCGAAAAAAGCGGCGAGCGCGACAAACTTCCAGTTATTCCTGAATGCCCCTGGGAATTCGCGGGAAAAAAAGCGCCACACAAGCGTCAGACCGTTTGATTCCGCCCGGTAAATCTTGCCATGGGCTCTCGTCACAAGGCTGTTCAGATAATTGATGAGCTTTGGGTCGTTCGTTTCGGCCCGTGCGATCGCGAGGTCCGCGGCCGCACGGCGGTACAATTCCCCCAACTCTCGCACCTCAGCCCTCGGTAACCCCCTCAAGCCCTTGATGCCCTCGGTCTTCAGCAACAGGTCTTCGAGCTTTTTCCAATTACCTTTTCGCTCGTTGATAAAACGGTTCATTTTCCAGGTTCAAAGTTCAAGGTTCAAAGTTTGAATTTCACAACTTGGTTCTTTGCGATTCCGAATTATCCAATGAACCGGCCGGTTAGACAAACCTTAAACTTTGAACCTTGAACTTTGAACGAAAATGCATCGCCGATTGCGAATACGGAGTCCAAATCCTAAACTCTTCTAATGGCCGACGAGGCGAAGAAATATCACGAGGAAGAGGCTATCAAGAGGTCGTACGACCTCCATACCACCCGCCGCCTGTTCAGTTATTTGAGGAATTACTGGAAGATGATGGCGGCCGCGCTGTGCCTCACGCTTCTGACGAACATCCTCATAAGTCTTCAGCCGTATTTTACAAAGGTCGCGGTCGACGACTTTATCACGCCAAAAAGGACCGAGGGGATCTGGCTTTTTGCGCTCGCTTTTTTCGGCCTCTTCCTGTTTCGTTTCATTTTTTCTTACATCCAGGAAATTCTCCTCAACATAGTGGGCCAAAAAGTGATGTTCGATCTTCGCAGCCAGATTTTTGCGAAGCTGCAGGAACTTCAGATCAGCTATTACGACAAACACCCCGTCGGCCGGATAATCACCCGTCTGACATCGGATGTCGACTCGCTAAACGAACTCTTCACATCGGGCGTAATCGAAGGATTGGGCGATATGGTCGCGATCTTCGCATATCTGGCGATGATGTTCTGGCTCGACTGGCAGTTGGCGATCGTCTCGCTGATTGTAGTTCCGCTTCTGCTTCTCGCGACCAACTGGTTCCGAAAGCGCGCACGTGCCGGTTTCGACAAAGTCAGGACCCGGATGGCACGGATCAATGCATTTCTACAGGAACACATCTCCGGTGCCCAGACCGTCCAGCTCTTCAACGCCGAGGAACAAGCGCAGGATGAGTTTCACCGCATCAATGACGATTACCGAAAGGCCAATTTAGAAACCATCTATTATTATTCGGTCTTTTTCCCGCTTGTTGAATTCATCGGCACGCTCGGAGTGGCCTTGATTATCTGGTTTGGCGGTTATCAAATCCTGACTGGGATCTCGGCGGGCGGTACCGGACTCACGGTCGGCGTCGTGATCGCGATGATCCAGTACTCGCAGCAGCTTTTTCAACCGATCCGGAACCTTTCCGACAAGTTCAATATACTGCAGGCCGCGATCGTCGCATCGCACCGCGTCTTTCTTCTGCTCGACGAGGAAATAACGATCAAGAATGCGGAAAAACCTGCAAAGATTGAAAAAGCAGGAGGAAAGATCGAGTTCAAAAATGTCTGGTTTGCTTATAACGAAGGCGACTGGGTACTCAAAGACGTCTCGTTTGCGGTCGAACCCGGAGAAAGCGTCGCACTTGTCGGCCACACCGGATCCGGAAAGACGACCGTGACGAATCTGCTAATGCGTCTCTACGACGTTCAAAAAGGCAATATCCTGCTCGATGATGTCGATGTCAGGCTTTGGGAAAAGAGCAAACTGCGGAAGAACTTCGCGGTCGTCCTGCAGGACGTGTTTCTGTTCAGCGGTTCGATCGGAAACAACATTCGCTTGGGGAACGAAGAGATATCTGACGAAATGGTACGCTGGGCGGCGAGT
>JAOTWT010000088.1 GCA_029862725.1 Acidobacteriota bacterium
CAAGATCTTGGAACTGATGGAAGCCAACTTTCTTGAGGCCTCGCCGGCGCCTTGTAAATTTGTGATGAAGGAGATGGGGCTTCTGGGGGAGAATGTGAGGCTGCCATTGGTGTCGGTGACCGCCCCGACAAAACGTCGATTGAAGGCTATTATTGAAAAGTTAGGCACCCAAAGGAGAAGGTCGAGGCGATAGAAATCAAACGATTGGTGCGCCGTTGCGATTCGGTTTTGTGGAGAGCCTTTTCAGATTAATTTTTACCGATTCATGGTCTTATTTGATCAGCGGACTCGTGTTTGCGGCCGCGCTCGTTTTTATATGGAGTAATGTTTAGAAAGTATTTGGAAACCGCAGATGGAAATTGAGCAGGAAATTGAGGAAGTCGCGGCCAAATCGGAATTTGATGCCGCTGACCGCGTGACTTTCGAATCCTTTAAGACCGCATTGCGCGACGGCGAGATCCGTGCGGCGGAAAGAGATGCCAGTGGCCATTGGTCGGCGAATGCATGGGTCAAGAAAGGTATTCTGGTCGGTTTTCGCATGGGAGCGATGATCGATATGTCTTCAAACGACGGATCATTCCGCTTTTTCGACAAGGATACTTACCCGGTACGTCCGATGGACCTGGACGAGGGCGTCAGGATCGTGCCTGGCGGCTCGACCATTCGCGATGGCTCCTACGTCGCAAAAGGCGTCGTTTGTATGCCGCCGTGTTATATAAATGTTGGCGCATATGTCGATGAAGGGACGATGGTCGACTCTCACGCTTTGGTTGGGTCGTGTGCCCAGATCGGCAGGAACGTGCATCTCTCGGCGGCGGCTCAGATCGGCGGCGTATTGGAACCGATTGGGGCAGTCCCGGTTGTGATCGAAGACGATGTCCTGGTTGGCGGTAACACTGGTGTTTACGAGGGAACGATCGTTCGCGAACGGGCTGTTCTCGCCTCGGGAGTAATCCTGACGCGCTCGACACCGGTGTTTGATCTGCCGAATGAACGTGTGATTAAAAGCGTCGACGGCGGTTCTTTGGAAATTCCGGCGGGAGCGGTAGGCGTCCAGGGTGCCCGGGCGATCTCGGGCGGCTTCGGTAAAGAAAACGGGCTTTCGCTTTACGCGCCGATAATAGTTAAATACCGTGATGAAAAGACCGATGCTTCGACGAAGTTGGAGGATTATTTGAGGTAGGCACCGTGAAGCGATCCGATCTCCTTTTTCGAATATTTTTGATCCTGTTTGTGTTTACTACCGTCATTTCAGCCCAGATGGTTCCTCTTCATGATGAGGAGCTAAAACCCGGTGCGAGACCAAAATTTGGCTTTTTCGTTATCGAAAGCAGCGGCGGGCTTAGCGATTTAATAACACAGGACGACCCGGGAAGAAGTTCTCGAAAGAAGGCGAACGAGTTTATCGAAACGCTGGCGGCACAAAGCGGCGGCGCCGCGGTTTATCCAAAGCCCGCAAATGATATGCTGCCGCTCGCCGAAACCTTTTGCCTGGACTGCGCGAACAGTTTGTAATTGAATCGGTATTGCCGGTCGGAGAAAAAGCTCGGGGAGTTAATGTCCGGTTGGCGAAACGTCTTCGAAAACAGAAGCATGGCCTTTAATACAGGCAGAATGAAGAATAGCGCGGTACCTGCGGCTGAGGGTGATAGGTTATGAAGCGAAAACTAATTTATTTTTTGGCGGCAAGCCTTGACGGATACATAGCGCGAATTGACGGAAGCGTCGACTGGCTCAAGACAGACGATCTTGAGGAAGCCGGCGATGAACTAAAGGAGTTCGCGGCGTCGGTCGACACAGTGTTGTTCGGTCGCAAGACCTGGGAAAAGGGGCTCGAACTGGATCCCTCCGGAGCTGGCTTTGCCGGCTATGAAAATTATGTGTTTTCTCGGACTGCCCGTGAAAGCGATATTCCAAACGTAATTTTCGTTAACAGTGATCCGGCGGGTTTTGTTCGGCAACTAAAAGAGGAAGAAGGAAAAAACATCTGGTTGATGGGCGGAGGCGAACTCGCCGCGGCGTTGTTGGATGACGGTTTGATTGATGAGATCGTAGTGAGTATTCAACCCGTGATCCTTGGCAAGGGCATTCCGATGTTCGACAATCCGGACGAATTTGTTGCGTTTGAGTCGGCGGACGTCAAGAAAAGGAAAAGCGGTAGTATTGAAGTTACGTACAGGTTAAACAGGTAACCAAACGGTTTTTTATGGAAGCGATCGAAAAAGAAGAGTTCCGTGTGCCGAAGCGCCTGCGGGGAATGCAGAAGTCGAATATCCGTCAGATCTTTGACAGCGCTTTGCCCGGGAGCGTTAACTTTGGGCTCGGACAGCCCGATTTGCCGACCCCCGAATGCATACGCGAAGAAGCCGTCAGGGTGATTCGCGAAGAAAACAACGGATACACTTCGCACGCCGGCCTCCCGGCTTTGAGGGAAAAAGTTGTCGCCGATTATCCACATCTCGGGCTCACGCCCGATGACTGCATCATCACCGTCGGTTCTAACGAAGCCCTCTATTGCGCGACCATGGCCCTCTGCGAAGAAGGCGACGAGGTGCTCGTGCCAAATCCGGCTTTCCCCGCATACCCCGCGATAAATCGTCTCGCCGGGGCGGAAACGGTCTTATATCGAATGCCTCGGGAAAAGGGATTCGGTTTTGACGCCGGCGAATTTGAAAAGCAGATCAACGAAAAAACACGGGCCGCGATTATCCTCAGCCCATCGAATCCGACGGGCCGGACGCTTTCGCGGGAAGATCTCAGATCGATAGCCGGAATCCTTGAAGGTACGGGCATTTACGCGATATCCGATGAGATTTATAAAGAACTTTATTTCACGAAAGAAAAACCCGGCTCGATCTCGGAGTATTACGATAAGACGCTCGTTGTCGGCGGGCTTTCCAAGAACATGTCGATGACCGGTTGGCGTATGGGTTGGGTATTGGGAGTGCCCGAGGTCATAAAACGTGCTTTGGTTGTACACGGTTACAATACCGTCTGCACATCGACCGTCACCCAAAAGGCTTCGCTCGCGTATTGGACCGGGGAAGGAAAAAGGGCGGAAACGGAATGCCGTGAGATATGGCGCCGGCGAAAGGACCTTCTGATCTCGCTGATCGAAAGTGAACTTGGACTCAAGGCGTTCGCGCCGGAAGGCGCCTTCTATACAATGATGGACGTTTCAGAGCTCGGTCCGGAAATGGATATCGTTAACCGGTTTTTGGAAAACCGCGTTATCACGGTCAACGGGTCGGGATTCGGCGATGAGGCAAAAGGTTTCCTGAGGATTTCGTTTTGCGCCTCGGAGAGCGATATCCGCGAGGGCGTTAAGAGGATGAAGGAAGCGATCGAAAGCATTTAACAATTATCATCGATCAATTATCAGCATTTTATTGCAATTGATAATTGATAATTGATAATTGATGATTGATACCAATGAATAAATTAAGAGTAGGAATTCTAGGCGGGACGGGCACTGTTGGCCAGCGGTTCTGCCAGTTGTTGGACGGCCACCCGCAGTTCGAGATATCCGTGATCGCGGCATCCGAACGCTCGGTGGGAAAGCTCTACCACGAGGCATGTCCGTGGAAACTCTCGACCCCAATGCCGCAGTCTGTTAAGGAAATCGAGGTCCAGGCGATTGAACCGCCTCTGGATTGCGACCTTCTGTTTTCAAGCCTTCCCGGAAGCGCAGCACGTGAGGCTGAAGATGCTTTTGCGCGATCCGGATTACCTGTGATCAGCAACTCGTCTTGTCACCGTATGGACGAGGATGTCCCTCTTATTATTCCCGAGATTAATCACGATCATCTCGGACTGATCGAGGTCCAGCAGCATAAGCGCGGTTATGACCGCGGATTTATCGTTACCAATCCCAATTGTGCCGTGATGAGTTTTGCTCCGCCCCTGGCTGCGCTTCATGAAGCGTTTGGAGTGGAGTCGGCCATGATTACAACGCTTCAGGCCGTTTCGGGGGCGGGTTACCCGGGGGTCGCGAGTCTCGACATACTCGACAATGTCCTCCCTTATATTGCCGGAGAGGAACCCAAAGCCGAGACCGAAGCTCAAAAAATACTCGGCAAATTCGACGGGGAATCTATTGAAAAAGCTGAATTCGCGGTGTCGGTTCAGTGTTTCCGGGTAGCGGTAACCGATGGACACACGGCCGCGGTGAGGGTAAATCTTACAAACAATGCACCGCTCGAAGAAATCATCGCCGCACTTTCGAATTACAAGGGACTCGATCTGCATTCATCACCCGGGCGGTTTATCGAGGTCAGCGAAGAGCCGTCGCGGCCGCAGCCAAAACTCGATCGCGACAACGGTAATGGAATGACAATCACGGTCGGGCGAGTCTTCCCCGATAACATTTTCGATTACAGATTCGTTTCATTGAGTCACAACACTTTGCGCGGTGCGGCAGGCGCAGCGATTCTAAATGCGGAATTGCTCGTAGACAGGAAATTTATAAAGTGAAACGGGACGAAACGGCGAGAATGGGGGAGTGCGGGTTATGCTCTGTCACCTGTCACCCGTCATCTTTAACCCCATGACCGGTCACCTGAAGAAGAATGATAGAAAGATACACATTACCTGAAATGGGTTCGATCTGGACCCTTCACAACAAGTTTCAAAAGTGGCTTGATGTTGAGATCGCCGTCTGCGAGGTACACGCGGAAGACGGCACGATACCCACTGAAGCATTGGATGAGATCAAGTCGAAGGCGAGTTTTACGGTCGAGCGAATAAATGAAATTGAAAAAGTAACGGATCACGACGTAATCGCCTTTACGACGAATCTGGCCGAAAATATTGGTCCATCTTCGCGGTTCGTTCATTACGGATTGACGTCTTCTGATGTTGTCGATACCGCCAATGCGCTGCTTCTGAAGGAGGCCTGCGGACTCTTGATTGACAAGACCGACCGATTGCTCGCAGTTTTGAAGAAACGCGCGTTCGAGTTCAAGAACACTCCTCAGATGGGGCGCACGCATGGTATCCACGCGGAACCCACTTCTTTCGGAATGACCTTTGCGCTTTGGTACGCGGAAATGCAAAGAAACAAGGCCAGGCTTGAACGCGCCTTGGAAGCAGTGTCCGTAGGAAAACTTTCGGGGCCCGTCGGTGTATTTTCGCATCTCGATCCCGATGTCGAAGAGAGGGTTTGCAAACGGCTCGGACTCAGCCCGGCTCCGGTGTCCACACAGGTCATCCAAAGGGATCGCTATGCGGAGTATTTGTCGACGCTTGCGATAGTGGCATCGACGCTGGAAAAGATCGCGCTCAACGTTCGCCATTGGCAAAGGACCGAATTACGAGAGGCTCAGGAGAAGTTTAAGAAAGGTCAAAAAGGCTCTTCTTCGATGCCGCACAAACGCAATCCGATTCTTTCGGAGAAAATCTGCGGGCTTGCGCGAACGGTCCGTGCGAACTCGATCGTCGGCCTCGAGAACGTTGCACTCTGGCATGAGAGGGACATTTCTCATTCTTCTGCCGAGCGTATGGTTCTGCCCGATTCGTCTGTGACCCTTGACTACCTGCTCGCGAAAACTGCCGGACTGCTTGAGGGACTAGTCGTCTATCCGGAAAACATGCTCAGGAATATAGAGCTTTCGAAGGGACTGACATTTAGCGGGCAATTGCTGTTAATGCTTACGCAAAAAGGAGTTACACGAGAAGATGCGTATCAATGGGTGCAGCGGAACGCATTGAAGGTGTGGGACGAAGGCGGTGATTATAAAGAACTAATCACGAAAGACGCGGACGTATCTTCGAGCCTGACGCCTGAAGAGATCGCCCGCGTTTTCGACTTAAAACACTATCTGCGAAACGTAGGTAGAGTTTACGAGAGGGTCTTTGGGACCGCTTAATCAGACCACTGGTCAGCAAAATTGCCAATCACCGGCAGTTTGAAAATCTCGCCTTGAAACGCCTTGATCGCGGCAAAGATAAACGCCGCGAGCATGGCAAGGGCAAATATCAGCATTATCGGCAAAAGCAAGAGGCTCAGGATTCCGACATCCAGCGCGGCAAAAATACCACCGATAATCTGCAGGCCTATGCCCACGATGATTCCGACGACGGAAAGCAGTATCGATTGAAAAGCGTGAAACCTGGGAAGCTTGTTCGTTTTATCGGTTACGAGCACGATGATGCTGTAGATCAAACCAAGCGAGCAAATGAGATTGCCAACGTAGCAGATCAACGCACCAACATTGTTGTCGAGACCGAGAGCGGTTTTACCTTCTGTGTTTTCCATAATCCTGTTTCCAACTGTCTCCTTAAAATAGGGGGTTAAATTTTGATTCTAAAGCTTATCCGGAATTCAATTTGGCTGAATTCTACACAAGAATGTTGCATCTTACAAGAATTTGCGTAAAATTCTTATTTTTCATCCGGAGAACTTATGACAGCAAAAGTGTACGTCACGTTAAAAAGCGGGGTCCTTGATCCTCAGGGCAGTGCAATTCAACATTCTGTGGAACTTATGGGAACGCAAGGTGTCTCCGACATCCGGCAGGGAAAATACTTCGAAATTTCTTTCGAACCCGGCATGACCAAGAGCGAAGCATCCGCGACGGTGGAAAGGATCGCGAAGGATGTCCTGGCGAACCCGGTGATCGAGGATTACAGGGTTGAACTGGCAACTGATAGCTGAACATTGATTATTGATGATTGAAAGCTGACAATCTGAAAATCAATATGCGCTTTCAATCTCACTTTGCTTTGGAGCATCAACTTTGGCTCGGTTCGACAAAGCCCAGGAAGCGCGATATGACGCAGCCCCGGGGTGAGGCGAACCGGAACCCGGGGGGTAAAGTCGGAAGGACCTTCAGCCCTGAAAGGGCGAAATCTCTAAAGGTTTAGATGGAATCATTATTCAGCCCCTACAACCTTTTCTTAATCCAACCAGATGCTGCGTCCTTCGGGCTTGCAACTGGCTAAGCTCCGGTCCCGCCTTCGGCGTACTTTTGTGCCAGGTTACTTTGAAACTTTTTGTAACGGGGCCAAATGCCAAAGCGACTTTTTGCGCCGGACTTATTTAAGATCGGTAACTTTTCACGCTTAACAGCTGATGGCTTACCGCTCGATGCAGACTATTTGATATGAAATTTGGAGTATTAGTTTTTCCCGGTTCTAACTGTGACCACGACGCCTATCACGTACTTTCCAAGCACGTCGGCCAACCTGTCGATTTTGTTTGGCACAAGGAAACCGATTTGAGTGGCTTTGACGCGATCCTCGTGCCGGGAGGGTTTTCGTACGGGGATTACCTGCGGGCCGGAGCGCTCGCTCGTTTCTCTCCTGTTATGGGCGCGGTCAAGGATTTCGCCGCCAGCGGAAAATTTGTTTTCGGAATCTGCAACGGCTTTCAAATTCTTTGCGAGGCGGGCCTTCTCCCGGGGGCACTGATCAGAAATCGTGATCTACATTTCATTTGCCGCCACGTGAACATTTCCGTTGAAAACAGCAATACTCCGTACACCGGTGAAATGGAAGAGGGCAGAGTGCTTTCCATCCCGATCGCGCACGCCGAGGGCAACTATGTCTGCGACGACGCGACATTTCAAAGCTTAGAAGAAAATGGGCAGATAGTCTTCAGGTATTGCGACGAGAATGGTTTGGCTTCGGAGAATTCAAATCCAAACGGTTCGCGGTCGAATATAGCCGGGATCTGCAATCTGAACCGGAACGTGCTGGGTATGATGCCGCACCCCGAAAGAGCCTGCGAGGAATTGCTCGGTTCCAACGACGGACGCGATATTTTCAGGTCCCTTTCCAGGACTATCGCCGCATACGCGGTCTAGTTTCGAATGTCACGGTTTGTTCCCGGCGGCACTAGCCTTTTTTTTTAAGGGATCCTTTACCTTTTTACCTGTGCCGTCGGTTTTGTCGCCTCTGGAAGGCGGCGGTTCGGAAACGTGCAGGTGTAGTTTCTCCTCTAAATCGTGAAACTTTTCCTCGATCTTGTGAATCGTTGCCGGACTGGCGTCTTCGATCGTATCGGACAGGAAGAAACGTTCTATCAGGTAGAAAGCGATGATCCCGCCAAGGACGATGAAGAAGACGGCGATCCCGATTTGTTTGAAGTCGCCGATGATCGTCGTTACCGCCCCGCTAAAGAAATAACCGACGCTCGCCAGGATCAGGACCCACAAAGAACAGCTGAGAAAGTCGAGGAAGATGAATCTGTGGAAAGGCATCCGGCCGACGCCGTTTGCGACGCACATAGCCGCACGGATACCGTAGATATACTTCGAAACGATAAGCGAAAAGGTGCCGAATTTTTCGACAAGGCGATCGATCCGCGGCTGGGCAAGCTTGTAAAAAGTGTAGTTTTTGACGGTTTCACGAAAAACACGTCCGATCATGTAACCGAACGTGTCTCCGACCATTCCGCCGAGGGTACCAAAAACATAGACCCACAAGAAGCTGTATCTACCAAACCGGTGCTGGTGAGCGAGGACACCTGAAAGAAGCAGGGTGATATCGCCCTCGACGGTGCACAGGGCAAAAACCGCGTATATTCCGTATTGTTCAAAAAGTTGATAAAACTGCTCTTCCATTTGCGTTGAGTGCGCGGCTTGCGGTTAGTCTTTGAACCAAGAGGTTATCTTTATCAAGATTGGGAGTCAACCTCTTTACGGGCCGGTAACTTGGGTTTGACACCCGTATTTCGTGCGAATAGAATCAGCCCAGTTTTTAAACGTACAAGATTAGAAGTGCCGTTTTGCATAATGGAGCGAGAAGTAATGCGGAATGCCGAATCAGTGGGACTCGAGTTGCGCAGCAACTCGTTGAATGCGGTGCGTGTAGACGAGGACGGAAAGATTCTTGCCGACGTGGAAACCGGCTTTGATCCGGAGGTGGAAACGGTTTCGCAGATCATTGATTTCCTCGGCAAAGTCGAGAGCCAGACAGGTTCCTTCGACGAATTCGGATTTGCCGTGCCGGGGCTCGTCGACATCAACCGTAACAAGGTTGCGTTCTCCTCCCAGTTTCCACACGAAGAAACTTCCGATTTGACCTCGCAGATCTTAAGCGCCACCGGCAAGAGAGTCTATTTGGAGAACGATGCGAACGCCGCCGCCTACGGTGAATTCGTGGCGGGTGCGGCTAAAAATGCAAAAGACTTTTTTTATGTACTAACGGGAGCGGGAATCGGCGGTTCCCTCGTTCTCGATAAGAAGGTGTGGCACGGTGCATCGGGATTCGCTGGTGAATTTGGGTTTGTCGCCGTCAATTCTGAAGGGATGCGGATCGAGGATCTGGCATCGGCGGATGCGATTGTAAGGCGTGCGAAAAACCGGTTGCACCAGGATCCGGCCTC
>JAOTWT010000605.1 GCA_029862725.1 Acidobacteriota bacterium
TCCGACCTTTTCGTAAGCCGGCGATGGTTTTACCGATTCTGATATTAACCTCTTTTCCAATTCCTTCTCAGACAACGTTTTAGCATTCAGGAACTCAGCCGTCGCTGCTTCTGATGCGATCGCCGCTTTTCCGTGCTTTTCAAAATACGAGCGGCCGAAAACGAATGCACTATTCATAAATTGGAGAAACGCGTCTTTTGAGGGATATTGCCTGACTTCCCATTCTTCGCCTGTCACGGCAAAAAAGAGTTCGGAAACAAACTGCACTCGGTCCGCACCCTCAAGATTTATCGCAACTGCGATTACGAGGTCGCGGTACGGAAAAATATAGAGATGTGTCGCCGTTTCCTGCTGCGAGCCGCTATGGGAGAGTGTATACCGACCATTGATCGGATATGTCCCGATACCGGCTCCATAGAACGTTTTTTCACCGCTTCTTGTAACCATCGACTCGAACATAAGATCGAGGCTTTCCGGTTTCAGCACCTTGCCGTCGATCAGGCCTTTCCCAAACCTAAGCATATCGATAACGCTTGCGCGGGTCCCCCCGGCCGCAAAACGGCTACTGATATCGACGAATTCCGAATTCTGGAGTTTCCCGTTGCTCAAATCATAACCGCGGACCCGATTCGGTATGATCGCGCGCGGATCGTCCATCACGATTGTTTTCATGCCAAGCGGATCCCACACATGTTTTCGCATGTACACGCCGTACGGCATTCCCGAAGCGCCCTCGATCACCGCGCCGAGAAGGTTGTAGCCGTAACTGGAGTAGTTGAACTGCGTCCCCGGTTCGACGACGAGGTCCCAGTCCTGAAATACCGCGAGAGATTCTTTTGTGTTCTTCGGGTATTTGAAATGCCCCTCCTTATCGTAATCCCGATAATGACCGATGCCGCCAAGATGTCCGAGCAGATGGCGGACCGTCAGCAGATACTTCTTTTTTGGAAAATACGGAACGTATGTCTGAACTTCCGCGTCGAGATCGACTTTGCCTTGTTCGACGAGCTGCAGGATCGCCGTCGCCGTCATCGGTTTTGTCACGGATGCCAATCTGTACATCGAGTGCTCGGTTGCGAACGATTTGTTTTCAAGGTCCGCATAGCCAAAGCCCTTCACCCACATCTTGTCGCCTTTCAAATATCCTATACTAAGACCTGGAATATTCTGCGCGGCCAATTGTCTGGTGACAAATTTTTCGATATCGAGGGTCGAAGAATCGCGCTGCTCCTGCCCATACGACGCAAATGCAATAATTAGAAGAAAAAAGGTGATTTGAATTCGTTTCAGCATTGTCTCTCCCGGCGAATGGCGGTAACCGTAAGCGAAATCCGCCGCATAATGTTTGCGAAGAATATGAAAGTGCCCAGTATAAACAGATAGTCGCGGTTCGAGTCAATAATACTGTTCCGGCCGCTTTGTGATCTTGAACACAATTTCGCCTTTGAACGAGAATAGCCTGCCGGTAGTAATTCATTCTCGATGTTAACGAAAATCGGGAATAGATACCCGGTGGATTGGATTGTTAATTAATATGCGCGCATTAGTCCAGGTTTGCATTTTTTGTCTGTTCGCCTTTGCTTCCGGCTGCGGTACAGGTCCGGAGGCAACGGCTTTGTCTTTTTCCGGAAAGATCACAGGTACAAACGAGATTGCCGTCACGAAAGTCGTCGATCTCAATCGCGGGAAAGTACAGCTATTTGGCCGGATAGCGGTCGACGCGGATGGTAGTTTCAACCAACCCTTTGAGAATGTCGAACCGCACCTATACGAACTGAACTTTCCCAACGGCAAAAAGGTCCAGTTCGTAACCGACGGTGCAACCGCGCTCGAATTCGAAGGATCTGCCGCCAATCCGGAAGAGATCAGGATCATAGGGTCCGAAGCAAATGAACTCTTTCAAAAATATGAGCGTTTTCGAAAGGAATCCCTTGAGCGGCTCGTCAAATCTGTTCGGAAGAAGATAAAGGAATTCCCGGACAAGAGCAGTGCAGAGTTCGAGAAACTGGGCAAGATGGAGACGGTTAATTACGTAAAGCATAAGCAAGAGCTTCTCGATTTCG
>JAOTWT010000089.1 GCA_029862725.1 Acidobacteriota bacterium
CGCTTTCCGAATCACAACTAGGGATTTTATTAAGCTTGGAGGGTTTACTTTGATGAGAACTTTTTTCAGAGTCGCGGTTCTTGGACTACTTTTTTTCGCGGTCGTCGCCATTTCTAACCAGACAGCGGTGGCTCAGACAGATACAAAAGCGGATTTGTACGAGAAATTCACCGCCAATTACAATGGCGATCTTGAACAGCAAAAAATTGCTGTTACGGCCGGTAAAGAATTCATACGTCTGTATGAAAACAGTGCTGATGACAAGCCGATTATCGATTATCTAAAGGGCGCCATTCCGTCGATCGAAGCGTCAATCAAGGCCGAAGAGACTCGCCTGAAAGAGGAAGAGAAACGGAAAGCGTTAGCGGCTGAAAGAGCAAAGCTGTTTTCCGCTTTTGATGCAGCCTACAAAAAACAGGACTGGAACACATTTTTCGCGACCGGCGAAAAGATTGTGGAGGGCCAGCCCGATTTTTACGACGTCGACATCGTCATGGCATCCCAGGGGCTAGAGCAGGCGGAGAAAAATAACAATACGTTTAACGACGTTACAGTAAGACGTGCGATCAATGCGATCGCGAAGCTTAAGTCCGGTGCCGAACCAAAGACTCCAACTTGCGGCGGCAGCTACTACGTTTATAAGTCGGAGGAGTATCCGAAATGCGTCCCGAACGCCCTCGGTTGGATGAACTACACGGTCGGTTACATCAAGTTCTACCGGCAGCAAAAAGAGGACGAGGCCATTCCATACTTGTTCGAAGCGACCAAGGCAGATTCCGGCTCCAGCGAGGCACCGCAGCCGTTTCGTGCTATAGCTTCATGGTATGTCAAGAAAGCTGCTTCGCTGATCGAAAAACGAAACATGATTCTTGAAGAACGAAATACGGAGACCAAGCTCACTGAGCCAGACGCGGAGAAAATCAAAGGCTTCGACAAGCGGATAGATGAAATTATCGCACTCGAACGTGGATATGCCGATCGAGCTATTGACGCTTATTCGCGGGCTTACAGCCTGATACCGGTCAGCGACCGTAGTAAGGAATACGCGTCGGGTATATTTGGCAAGCTGCAGCAACTGTATAAGCTCCGGTATTACGAAAAACCGGAAATGCAAACCGACACGCAGATCAATATGAACATGTCGATGATCAAAGCAAAGACGATGCCGGATCCGAATACGGACGTGCAGCCTGTTTTCGAAGTAAAGCCGGATGTTGAAGCGAGTCCGGATGTGACGAAAACGACTACGGGCACTTCCCGGAGCCGTACCGTCTCGAGCAGAACGTCGAATTAGTTCCAGCTCTATCAAAATCCCTCTAACTTGGAAGTCAGTCGCCCGGCGTCTGACTTCTTTTTTTGACCCCTTTTAGCTAAACTCTCAGAATGCCTCAACCATTGTCCGGGCTGGAAAAAAACATTGGTTACACTTTCGCGAACCATCGGTTGCTTGAGCGCGCGATGACCCATAGATCGTGGGCATTTGAGAACACCGAAGGCGCTACCGGCCTGAACGTGAGGACGATCGAGAATGAAACGTTGGAATTCGTAGGGGATTCGGTAGTCGGTTTGGCGGTCGCGGAAGAGCTGTTCCGGCAGAACGAAACCGTCAGCGAAGGCGACCTGACTTTGATGAAACACCGCCTGGTCAGCACCGAAACCCTGGCTAATCGGGCAAGGGATATCGAATTAGGAAGTTTTCTGCGAGTCGGAATAGGGGAAGAAAAAACCGGCGGCCGGAGGAAACAGGCACTGCTGGCGAATGCCTTCGAGGCACTTATCGCAGCCGTATTCTTTGATGGCGGCTATGTGGCGGCGAGGACGGTGGTCAAACGCCTTTTCGCGGAAGAATTCAGATCGGTAACAGCAGAAGCATCGGTCGACTACAAAACCCTGCTCCAGGAAACGCTTCAGGCTGATAAGCGTCCGGCGCCCGTGTATAATCTTTTGAACTCGGAGGGACCATCACACAAACGTGTTTTCACGGTTGAAGCGGACTGGCACGAGGGCAAGACGACAGGTACCGGGACATCGATAAAGGCCGCTGAAATGGAAGCTGCCAGCAAGGCTCTGGACAAACTGGGCATAATCTCAAACCAAAAAAGATAGGCACCGTATTAATCGTATGAGTAAGAAGGAAGTATTAAAGCCGGAGATCAAAACTTCAAAGATCGAACCTCCGAAAAGCGTTTTTCTGGAGTATTTCGAGTCATTCACCGTGACTCTGATAATGGCGCTTTTCGGAATGACCTTTGTGATTCAGGCTGTCACGGTTCCAACCGGCTCTATGCAAAACACAATTCTCGTGGGTGATTACCTGCTGGTCAACAAATTCGTCTTTAATGCCGGTGGAAACCCCCTGCCCTTCCTCCCGCAAAGAGAAATCGAAAGGGGCGATATCATCGTTTTTAAATACCCGGGCAACAAGCTCCATCCCGAAGCAGACGCGATGCGTAACCCGCCGATCATCCCCTACAAGATCAACTATGTTAAGCGCGTGATCGGGCTGCCCGGAGAAACCGTCGAGTTCAAGGAAAATAATGTCTATATCAACGGCAAGCTGCTCCCCGAGCACAGAATTGAAGGCGACTCGCCAAACGGCAACAGCGAACTGGCCTCCCTCTCGGCACTCAAGACGCGCGAATTCGAGGAACATCAACCTGGCGAAAGTAAATACAGGGTATATTATTCAAGAAGAACGATCGACGCCGTCGACGCAGGCCAGGATGTCGTTCGTACCAACTTCGAATACGGTGTCGCGGGTAAGCGGATGGTCGTTCCGCCCAATAGTTTTTTCGTGATGGGTGACAGCCGCGATAACAGTGAGGACAGCCGAGTCTGGGGCTTCGTACCCCGCGAGCTGATAGTCGGGCGGGCGATGTTTGTTTACTGGTCATGCGACCGGTACGCCAGCCAGGGGGACTTTTTTGGTTGTATAACGAATCCGCGACTCGACCGGATCGGAACATTGATCAAATAACGGCCCGCCAATGAATTTTAGATACAATCCCGAAACTGCAGACGCGATTGAACGCGGCCTGCCGCTCGTGGCGCTCGAATCCACAGTTATTGCGCACGGTCTCCCTTTTCCGCGGAACCTCGAAACAGCACGGGCGATTGAGATCGCGGTGCGGGCGGAAGGCGCCGTGCCCGCGACGATTGCTGTGATCGACGGGCATCCCTCGATCGGACTGACCGATGAAGAATTAGAGTATCTTGCGGGGCCGCGGGAAGTAGCAAAAATCTCGATCAGGGATTTGCCGCTTTCGCTGTCAAGCGGCTCCGCCGGTGCGACGACAGTCGCTTCGACAATGTTTTTAGCCCATCGTGTGGGAATCAACGTTTTCGCGACGGGCGGGATCGGCGGCGTCCACAGGGGCGATGCAATGGATATATCGGCCGATCTTCCGGTCCTTGCATCAACTCCAATGATCACGGTTTGCGCCGGGGCCAAGGTGGTCCTGGACCTCCCGAAAACCCGGGAGTGGCTTGAGACACACGGCGTTTGCGTGCTTGGCTGGAAAACCGACGAATTTCCGGCGTTTTACGCGAGAACAAGCGGATTAAAGGTGGATGGACGTGTCGAAAGCGTAAAAGAAGTAATCGAGATCGCAAGGTCTCGGGACACCCTGGGGATGGAATCGGCACTACTGGTGACCGCCCCGGTGCCGGAATCCGAGGAGATTGAAGCGGACCTGCTCGAGGAAGTATTGGAGACTTCCCTTTCGGAGTCGGTGGAGCAGGGGATCAGCGGTAAAGAAGCAACACCGTTCCTGCTTTCAAAACTGTCGGAGCTGACCGAGGGGAAGACCATCGATTGCAATGTCGCCCTGCTTCTCAACAACGCTCGTATCGCTTCGAAGATCGCCGTCGGACTGGGAGGAAAATAGGCCGGTCGGGAGCGGATTTGGAATCGACAAATCGATATCGACCGGCACCACGCGCTTAAAGCGAAAACCAAATCTGCGGAATTTTCCAAACACAAAAATTCGGCCTTTTACGCGCCATTCGGTCTCGCGTTTTTTGAGCTCAGATAACGCGCCTTTCAACGCCTGTCCACCCGATACCCTGATCTCGATCGGCTTTGGCAAATCGAGTGAAACGCCATTTTGGAACTCGAATCCCTCGTTGAATTCTTTGATCTCGATCCTTATACCGTTGAGTTCGAAGTCCCGGAATGCGATAAAATCGACGTTACCGCTTTGTCCCGACACAACGAGCGAGGATTCAAGTTCAAAGGAGAATCCGCTGAGCGAAATAGACACCGGTCGCGGATGGTCAAAATTGACATCCACCTCGACGCTTGCCCCGGGATTCGATCCATTTACCGATACTTCAGTCCGTTTGACCTTGTAGCCGCGAATCTTCCCCGGGAGTTCCTGCGCCCGAATTTCAGCGCCATTTGAGGCCAAAATCACAATACCGGCCGACAAAACAAGCGCAACGAGAAAACTATGACGATTTCGCACGCGACTTCTCACCGGGGTCAGTTTTTTTTTCGGATTTGTCTTCTTCAGGAGGGTTCTCTTTGAGGTCTTTTTTAATGGCGTCAAGGATGCCGTTGATGAATTGTGTTGCTTCGAAAGTTGAAAACCTGCGGGCGATCTCCAAGGCCTCATTGATGATCACCGTATGCGGTGTTTCTTCGAAAAGAAACTCGTTTACGGCGAGCCTCAGAATATTCCGGTCGACGATTGCCATCCGTTCAATACGCCAGTGTTCGGCCCTCGTCTTGATCGTCCTGTCGATATCCTTGACACGGCTAAGCGTCCCGATTGCGAGATTGTTGGCAAAATCACGAGTCGCCTGGTCGGCGTCGTAGTCGCTCAATTCGTCCCAGAAATCACGGGTCAGCGCTGCCCGGGTCGGGTCCGCAACATCGGCGGCAAACAGCATTTGTAACGCGCACTCACGTGCCTTGCGCCTCGCTCCCATATCTCTAAATTATCAAACCGCGTGAGGAAACGCCTTGTCAGGCTTTTTCCCCCCGCCAATTGCCTTGAAAAGATTTACGATTTCGATAGCCGAAGCGGCTGCTTCGGCGCCTTTGTTTCCCGCTTTTACGCCTGCGCGGTTTAGCGCCTGTTCAACCGTATCAGCAGTGATAACTCCGAATAAAACCGGAACTCCGGTTTCGAGACCCACCCGTGAAATCCCGGACGCGGCCTCCCCTGCAACATAATCAAAATGCGGAGTCTCGCCGCGGATCACAACGCCGAGACATATTATCGCGTCAACTCCGCCTGTTTCCGCGACCTTTTTTGCCGTCAGGGGAAGTTCGAATGAACCGGGGACCTTAAAGATCTCGATGTCCTTTGCTTTCGCGCCGTGTTTCTCAAGCGTCTCAAGGGCACCCATGGTCAATCTTGAAGTCAAAAAGTCGTTCCACGAAGATTCTATAATCGCAAATTTAAATCCCCTGGCGTCGAGCTTTCCCTTGATGACTTTTGGTTCCAGCATTTAAGTTTCTCCGGTCCACAACCGAATCGTTCAAGTATAGATATGCCTTTCGGAAAACGCAATTATTAAACACTCCGAATAGCGTCAATTCCCTTCAAAAACCGGAACTGTCTTTTCGAGAAAGGCAGCGGTTCCCCTTCGCATGTCTTGCGATTCAAAGAGTTCCGCAAAAAGCGCGGCTTCCATTGCGAGTCCGTCCGTTAGGGTCGACTTTTCTGATTCCCTTACCGCCTTGAGACACGCCTTAACGGCAAGCGGTGCCATCTCGGAAATGCGAAGGGCCGCCATTTTAGCCTGTTCCATCATTTTGCTCTGTCGATCCAGTCCGTTGATCTCGCCCAATTCCAACATCTCCCACGCCGAAAGGACGTTTTTGTCCGGTTCAAATCCCTTAGGTGCGTTCCCCGCAAGGCGACCCGGGCTACCCGAGAGATCAAAGCGGCATGATTCCGCCGCAAAACAAAGGTGAGCACCCAGAACGACATCCAGCGCCCAGCCCCCGATCAACCCTTTCGCGCAGGCAACGATCGGTACCGGGTATCCGCCGATCAGTGTGGAGAAAAGCAGATCGGTCCGGGGCGTATCAACGGGACCCGCGAGTTCGACCACCGCGACGCGCATGGCGGATGCGTTTTGGTGTTTCTCGAGTTCCGCCAGAAGTATTTCGATGTCGAAGGCATTTATCAAAAGAATGCCTTTAACGATCTCACCGTGCCGCAGATTACAATTGCTCATTTGCTTCGTACCCGGCCTTGTGGATGTCACTGACTTCGCGCAGCGTCAGCCCGCGTTTGAGTATTAGCGCGAACCCGATCAGTGCCCACACGATCACGCGGCCCTTTCTGACGATTGCCAGGGTCACTCCGATTCCAACACCAACGCCGAGGGCGTCGACTACAAATTCCGCACTGGCCTCGTCAATTCCTATCAAAAACGGCACGAGCTTGAATACGACGGTTACGAGCCTGCTCATCGTCTCAAGATAAAGGGCCGCAACCGCGGCATGGATTCCTCCTCCGATCCTGGTCAGAATGAACCAAACTTCAAGCACTCCCAATGAATGAAACAGAATCTGAAGCCCGCATAACGGAAAAAATCTCTTGGGGTGTGCGCGATAAAATCCGTATATCAGATTCTCGAACATACGCACGTGAAGTCGCCCATTGCGAAGAATGCGAGGCAGTATGCCGCGGTCGTAAAGACGGTTGCAGATCTCGCTCGCCCAATGCCACTGCCTTATGACCATTGCCGCGCCGATGATCGTCGAAATCAATATCACGCCGAGGACCAGATCAACGAAGGAGTCCAATGGCGGAGGAAGCTCAAATTGTCCTATAAATGCGATCGCGCCGATAGTGATAAAAAGACCCGTGACGAGTGAATAAAAGAGGTTTTCCGTCGCCACAGACGCAAGTCCGACGACGATTGGCACTCTTTTACGGACGGCGATCGCTTTTGCGGTGCCGCTTACGAGTATGCCCATCGGGATCACCGAACTGAGGGCCTCCCCGATAATGACAGCGGGAAAAGTGTCCTTTATGCCGACCGAATGAGGTTGATAAACAGTAAGTCTCCAGGCGACCGCACGAGTTAAAAGCTTCAGGCCATATATAACCAGGATTAACGCAAATCCGCCGGCACCGACGCCGGCGACCCCGTCGAGAACGACTTGCGGCCCGACGGTATAGACGTAATAAGCAAAGACCGCGATTCCGATCAAGGTCGCGATGGTACCCGCAAGTTTTACACGGCCGACGTGTTTTGCAGGTTTTGTTTCGCTAACTGCGGTGGTTCTTATATCGTCCAGATCGGGCTCCGTCTACTTTGCCTTTGAATTGTCGGTCAACTAAAATGTTAGTTTAACGTCTATAACAGAAAAATATAAGAAAGGATTATAAAATGAGTGCTACAACGGTAGAATCTGTCGAAAAACGACCCGCCCTGACATCCCTGTCGGAAGAAGAAATCATGTTTCAGAGCAGCTTTCGCGAATTTGCCGAAGGCGAAGTGAGACCGCGTGTAAAAGACATGGAAAAGGCCGGCAAACTAGACCCGGAGCTGATAAAACAGTGTTTTGAGATCGGACTGATGGCGATTGAGACCCCGGAAGATTACGGCGGCGCGGGTAGTTCGTTTTTTAACGCGATTCTTGCCATCGAAGAACTCGCGCGGGTCGACGCGTCGACCGCGGTTTTTGTGGATGTTCAGAACACATTGGTAACAAACGCGTTCATTCGTTGGGCAAACGAGGGCCAAAAGAAGAAGTATCTGCCGCAGCTGGCTGAGTCAAAAGTCGGCGCGTACGCCCTCAGCGAAGCGGCCAGCGGTTCCGATGCATTCGCGCTAAAAACACGTGCGGTGGAAAAAGGGGACCACTTCGAACTGACCGGACAGAAACTTTGGATTACGAATGGAAACGAGGCGGAGATATTCGTTTTGTTCGCGACGGTCGATCCCGATGCTGGATATAAAGGCATAACCGCATTTATTGTGGAAAAAGAGTTTGAGGGTTTTACGGTCGGCGAAAAAGAGGACAAGCTTGGGATCCGTGCGAGTTCGACGACGGAACTCATCCTGGACGCCTGCAAGGTCCCCAAGGAAAATGTCCTGGGCGATATCGGTAAGGGCTATAAAGTCTCGATCGAGACCCTTAACGAGGGCCGGATCGGGATAGCCGCTCAGATGATCGGAATCTCCCAGGGGGCCTTTGAGGCTGCCTTGAATTATTCCAGCGAGCGGGAGCAATTCGGAAGATCGATAAACACATTCCAGGGGCTCCAGTTCCAACTCGCCGAAATGGCAGTCGAGATTGAGGCGGCGAGGCTTTTGACATACAACGCGGCGCGTTTAAAGGACGAAGGCAAGCCATTTCTGAAAGAAGCTGCGATCTGCAAGCTCTACGCTTCGCGGGTTGCAGAAAAAGTGTCTTCAATGGCAATCGAGATTTTTGGCGGGTACGGTTATGTTAAGGACTACCCGGTCGAGAAATTCTGGCGCGATTCGAAGATCGGTGCTATCTACGAGGGCACTTCCAACATGCAGCTTCTGACGATCGCAAAAATGATCACCAAATAAGCGGTGACGGATTACTGATCATGGAGAAAGGAGAGCGGGTGAGTTCCCTCTAAAAAGTCTTTGCGCCTGTGTTCGCGGTCTCAAAGAATCCAACATTGGCTGAATGCAACAAAGCGCCGAAAACGCGACATATAGTAGCCGCGGGTGCAGCAGGGCGGAACCCGGGGTAAATTTAGAAAACGACGTTGGTCCCGAAAGGGCGAAACGTTAAATGCGATAGTTAAACTTTCGGTTAAAGGAACCTCCCGGGAAGCGGCGGCCCCAAGCGTTCGGTACCGGCAGTAAAGCCCGCTCTTTACATACGGCCTCACTCCACTGTCTTTAAGTGCCGCCGATTTTCTTCCAAATTTGGAACGGGCTCAAATTTCTCCGTCTCAACTAACCATTTTTCATTTTCGATTGCATTTCGCCCTTACATGATTTATCGTTGCATGCATGAGACAGGTGACGAATCCTCCAAACCCCTACGACAAGTTTTCAAGTGAATTTATAGGCGAACCGCCGGCTACGAAACTTGATATTTACGAGGAGACGAACACCGGCTCAATAATTTCAAAAAGCTATAACGGGCCTGACCGCAACCGCCTGACCGTCAACTGCTACCGCGGGTGCATCCATGCCTGTACCTATTGCTTCGCACGCCGATATCATGAGTTTCTTGGATACGGT
>JAOTWT010000607.1 GCA_029862725.1 Acidobacteriota bacterium
TGTTTGGCTCACCGGCGATGGCGGATCGACGTGGCTGCCCTTCAATATCAGGACCAATCCAAAACTGACAGCGCTTTATTTCGCCGACCGTTTTACCGGTTGGGCGGTCGGTGACGACGGCTTGATCGTGCGCACCGACGACGGCGGGTTTAACTGGCAGCGACTGAGCATCGGCGGACGCGACGATGTAAACGATCTCTTTTTGTATGACGACGAATTCGGTTGGGCGGTCGGGTCGCGAGGACGGATCTGGATAACCGACGACGCCGGAGGAAACTGGATCCCGGTTTATTCCGGGGTCGCTTCCAACCTCAACGCGATCGACGCGGTCGACTACGAGGATGCGTTTGCGGTCGGAGACGGGGGCGTCGTCTTGCGTTCAAATAATGGCGGTGTGAGTTGGGGACAAGGCGTATCCGGGGTCGAGGCGGATTTGATGGGCGTCTATTTTATCGACAGATCGACCGGGTACGCGGTCGGTTCCGGTGGCACGATTATCCGCAGCGCTTTAAATGGCGCCTACTGGGAGAGACTTCCATCGGGCACCGAATACTGGCTCGAAGACGTGATTTTTCTCGACAAGGACCGCGGAATCGTGGTCGGGGATAACGGAACAATCCTAAGGACAACGGACGGCGGTGATTCGTGGGACAAAGTTCAGGTCAACGCGTCCGAAAACCTCTACGCGGTCAGTTTTTTCGATCAGAGCACGGGTTATGCAGTGGGGGCCAAAGGGATCCTGCTCAAGACCGTCGATGGCGGGGCAACATGGCGCGACATCGAATCTCCATTTAAGGTAAATTTATACGCAGTAACGGTTTACAGCGATTCGGAAATTATCGCGGTGGGTGAGTTGGGATATGTTGTAATCTCGACGGACGGAGGCCGCACGTGGTCCTCCCAGCCGAATGTGACAAGTAATTCCCTGCAGGCGGTCGTTTACAGAGGAGGCTCCGATCTTTGGATCGCAGGACGTGGCGGGTCGATTCTGAAGCGCTCGAGATCGCTTTCGCCGGTGACGTTCGCGACGCCGAAAATTCCGCCGGTTCTGCGTCCCTCAACCCGAAAGAGGAAGCCGCGAAACAAACGACTTCCCAAAATTACGATCACGGATGACGGCGACATCCCTCTGGCGACCCCGAAAGACAATTAGGGCCTTACCGAAAGCGCTATCCATTCACCCATTTTCGCTACGATAGGATCCTGAAAGCCGAGATCCGACAGATTCGATCTGATCTCGTGTTCCTGTTCTGTGAGAATTCCCGAAATGATCAGGGTGTCGGATGTCTTCGAAACCAGCAGCGCGAGCATCGGCCTGATGATGTCGATCGTCATGTTCGCGCAGACAAAATCAAAAACCGCTGATTCCGATGTTACCGAGCCGTGCCTGAAATCGACGCCATCCACAGTGTTCAGCTTCGCGTTTTCCGCAGCCGCGCGGACTGAATCGGCATCGGTATCGAGGGCGAGAAAATTCTCAACAGCACTTTCGCCGTTCAGTTTTGCGGCCGCGATCGAGAGTATGCCGGTTCCGGTTCCCACATCGAGAAAGGACATGCCGGGCACGTAGTACCTTGTGATCAGCTCGAGACAAAGTCTCGTGGTCTCGTGCGTGCCGGTTCCAAAAGCCATTGCCGGTTCGATTTCGATAACGATTTTATTGGAGTTTTCGGGCAAGTCCCAGGGAGGTGCGATGACGAAATTCCCGGCTTCTGTGGGCTTCCAGTGCTTTTTCCATTCGGCGAGCCAGTCCTGCTCCGCTACCGATCCGAATTCCACACTTAGGATCTTGTCCCGATTCGCTTGCCGCAGTTCAAATGCGCGGTTCAGAACCTTGCGGACCTCGTTTTCCGGGGGCGCTGTGTCAAAATAACCGACGATCTCGAGGCTCGTTCGACCCTTTTTCCCGAGTGTGTCGATTTCGGTGCCATTCGAATCCAGTATCCCAAGGGCATCCAGTACCGCTTCTTCCGCGGATTTGTCCGCAGTGACCTTCACCCAGTGCCATACTCGCGGTGAATCCGGCATGTCTATTTTTCGACGCCCAACTCATCGAGCT
>JAOTWT010000606.1 GCA_029862725.1 Acidobacteriota bacterium
ACGGGTTGTTTTTGGCCTCCTGGTTTGCTCAATACAACTGCAGACGTACTAAACCTCCACAGTCTCCAGTAGCCCTTGCTTCAATTTGCTTCTCGGTTTCGTCACACGGATTTCAATACTTAGGTCCAGTTTCAGAAGGAATGAAAATAGACGATCAAGCGTAAAGCCTTTTAACTGTCCGCCTTTTAGCTTGGATATATCGGGCTGCGTGGCGCTAATAAGCTTGGCGGCTTGTTTTTGGGTTAGCTTACGGTCGGCAATATTCCTAATAATTTGCAAAGCAAGATCTGCCTTGGCTTGATATTCCGAAGGATTTTCAAAGCCGAGGTCTTTGAATACGTTTCCTGAACCTTTAGTTATTTTCTTAGTCATTTTGTCCTACCTTTACTGTCTTCTCTTGCCAGTTTCAAACGGCTCTTAATCAGCTCCATTTCCGTTCGCGGTGTTGCGATGCCGCTTCTTGATTTCTTTTGAAAACAATGCAGGACGTATATTTTATCTTCGAGTTTCGCGATATATACGGCCCTAAATGTACTGCCTCTAAAATTATCTCTTAACTCAAAAACCCCACTTAGCCCGGATTTCTCACAAGGGCGGAACAGACACTTGCAAGATAATGAAAATACATAGCTTACGCGTAACAGGCGAGTAGCGGTCTGTTCCTAAGCACGTTCTCAAGCGATCCGGCTTCGGATTCTCGTCCAAAACTCCAAAACCATAGAATTACTATGCTTCAGGAGTTTTGAACAAGACTCCTTTGCCGTATCTTTCGATAACGCGCTTCCCTTGTGAGAAATCCGGGCTAGATCTTTACCTTTCAGAGGCTTTGCCGATTTCGGCAGTTTGCCTAACTGCAGCTGGTAAAGCTCAAAACCAAAGCTTTGCTGAATCGCATCATGAAAGGATCTTAACTCATCCAGCGAGGACCCAATCCAGTCGACTCGTTTTTTCTCCGGCCTTCCACTCATAGTTATATCAAATCTACTATATTTCGTAAAGATAAAAATATAGTAAATGTACTATAGTTTCATTCGAAATCCTTTTTTTACAATTACAACGGCTTCAGGCGGCATCACGGTTCATTAGCCGCTCCCGAATGCTCGATATTTGTTTAAGCTTTTTGCGAGCTCCCGTTCTCGGGCGGCGTAGCTTCCCGGGACCTTGTAAAGGGGCGTTTCGATCCCCCAGACGACATCCGCCCGCCGAATATTTCGATCTATTGTCGCGTCTAGCGGGCAATCTCCTACTGCCTCTCGACGTTCGGCGAGCCGCCTTGGAAGGGACCAGCGATCCCAGAACACGCGAACTCCTTGATTTATCAATTGCCGCACACATTCGAACGCCGCTTTCGAACCATCCTGAATTCGATAACTTACAAAATGCAAAGGTCGTTCCGACAATTGACTTTCCCAACTTCTGAGAGGTCGATCAGATGCAAGTTCCCGCAAACGTCTAAGATATTGGCCGACCGCGCGAGAGTGGTCCTTCCATAACCTAGCATTCTGTTGCGTGGGGGCTGGTGTCATCAATCTGCGAAGTTCCCCCGTCGCGTTAGTAAGTGGAAACCATCGTGAAGAACCGGAGGCTGCATATCGAAAGCCTCGTCCCTTCTCTCTTTTAGTTAAGGACGCTACATCGATCCTTGCGTCGAAAGTTGCCGGGAGGTGTTCTCCCCAAGGTGCATAAAGTTGACCCACCAGCCAGATAATGTCGCCGGGTTTGACGTCAGCCGCCGGTCCATTGATCGCTCTCGTTACATGGTATTTAGGTCGCTCAAAACCATCCGACTCGTCCTGAAACTCTGAAAACCAAGGATTCGCAGGATCGCTTGGAAACCGCAATCTGATATCCCGGCGATTGAAGTGAATAAAGCTCTTAGTCATGATCGGACCCCCTCTTCGACCCAAGGCCTTGATTAATCTTGTACCAATCTGGGGCAAGATATTATTAACGTTGACTGACAACAACAAATTCTAATTTCGTGTGTCAGCATAATCATACTCCTTGAAAAAGCGATCGGGGATTTTGAAAATGCCATTGATCTGAAATGTCTTTGTCA
>JAOTWT010000608.1 GCA_029862725.1 Acidobacteriota bacterium
TAATAATGCTGTCCGACGAGTGAAAAAATCAGCCCCGCGAGATTACTCTTAAACGACGTTTTTGCCATCCAGCGCTCGGTCCATTTGCCGAGAGGCTTTAGGAGTGCGCCCGCCGAAGCCTCCATCCAGGCGCCCTTGTTTTGTACTTTCGGGTGATAGAGCCCCGGCAAATCACCTTTAAAATCGACTTTTACGTCCTTTAGACGGGGATCGTCAATAAAATCGACGATTTTCAAACGGTCGATTCCCCTGACGTGCTCGACAGGAAGAAAACTGAATACATCCTGGATGTGTTCGAGGGTATTTTTTGGCAGTTCGATATCCGCCTTGTTTTCGATCTTGATCGTTTTTCCGCCAATGGGCTTTTTGCCCGCAACTTCTAATGCCATTTCTTATTTATCTCAGTTAACCGATGTCTCATTATCGCAACAACGCGGTCGCAGTTTGTCGCCCGCAAGCAACAATTCTTAATACTCCTTTGACCAAAGTATAGAATTCTACAATGTTTCGCCCGCGGCATAAACCTTGCAAAGAAAAGAAGTAAGATGAGCCTGCAAACGACGCTTCTGAATCCCGTTAAAGCAAGCGGAACCGGTCTCCACACCGGTGTCGATGTAAATATCGAATTAACGCCGGCCCCTTCAAACACGGGCTATATCTTCGTCCGCACGGACCTCGATGATTTTGAGATTCCGGCAAGTGCCGAATATACGTCTCACTGCAGTTACGCGACGACGCTGCTCCGCAAGGGCGTGGTGTTATCGACCTGTGAACATTTGCTCTCCGCTCTTTTCGGTTCGGGTGTCGATAACTGCTTTATAAGGCTTGACAATATCGAACTGCCGATCATGGACGGCTCCTCCGAAAATTTCGTCGAACTGATTGAAAAAGCGGGAGTTAGAGAGCTCAATGCAAATCGCAGGTATTTTCGTGTGCTAAAAAAAGTCGAGTTCGCCGATGGCGACCGAAAAATGTCGATCGAACCTTCTGAAAAATTCGAAATCGCATGCACGATTGATTTTCCCCACCCGTTTATTAAACGGCAGACCTTTGATTTCACGTTGAGCAATGGCTCGTTCGGACGCGAAATCGCGGCGGCGCGAACTTTCGGGTTCACCCACGAGATCGAAATGCTTCGAAAGGCAAATCTCGCACAGGGCGGCTCGCTCGACAATGCGATCGTTTTGACAGAGGAAGGGATGTTAAACAAACACCCTTTGCGATTCGACGACGAGTTTGTGCGACACAAGATTCTCGATATCATCGGCGATATGGCGCTTGTTGGAATGCCGGTGCTCGGCAAGATACGCGCTGAAAAAAGCGGCCATGCTATTCATGCTTCGCTCGTCAGCAAGCTCCTTAAGACCGAAGACGCATGGGAAATCGTCACATCCTGACACTCATTTGTCACCTTCCGCTTCCCATTCAGTATGAAACGTACCTTCCTTGTCGGCCCGCTGGTAAGTGTGCGAACCAAAGAAGTCGCGCTGTGCCTGGAGTAGGTTCGCAGGGAGCCTCGCCGAACTAAATGCGTTGAAGTAGGAATAAGCACTTGAAAATGCCATATGCGGAATCCTCTTTACCCCGGCCAACGCTGAGAACTCCAGGAATTCATCGATATTAAACGCAACTGCGGCGGCAATCTCCGGATCATGCAAAAGATTGACGATGTTGGGGTTGTCGCTAAACACACCGCGAAATGACTCAAGTAGATCGGCCCGAATGATGCAGCCTCCACGCCAGATTTTTGCAATTTCCGCAAAATCCAGATCGTACCCCTTCTCCTTTGAAGCTTCCGTCAAAAGCGAAAACCCCTGCGCGTATGAAACGAGAAACCCGCCAAGCAAAATACCCTCGATGCTCTCCGGTTCCACTTCGAATTCAACGAAGGCCTCCGGCGATTCCTGTTCCAGATCTCCAACCACCCTGCTCATATCCAGCCGCTGCGTGCGGAGGGCCGAAATCTGCCTCATCGTAACCGCCGAGTCGATGGTCGGAATCGGTACCCCCATTTCGAGCGCGACTTCGGATGTCCAACGACCGGTTCCCTTCTGGCC
>JAOTWT010000609.1 GCA_029862725.1 Acidobacteriota bacterium
AGGGTGATCTGAATATCGCGATGTACGGCGGTTCTGGTGATTCCCCCCGGGTCGTAATGGCCCCCACCACAACCGAGGAATGTTATACCGGTATTCAGCTGGCCTTTGACCTTGCCGAAAAATACCAGACTCCCGTGATATTCCTCAGCGATCTTTTTCTGGGCCAGCAATCCGTCATCAATACGATCAAACCCAAAAAAGAGCGGAAAAGATCAACCCGCATCGCGCCAACCGAAGAACAGCTCGAGGGCTATAACCGCTTTACCGACACAGGATCCGGCGTTTCGCCATGGATCGTACCGGGTGAAGAGGGGGCATACTACTCGATCACGGGGCTCGAGCATTCCGATACCGGCAACCCCAATTTCGACGCCGGTATTCACGAGAGGATGCAGGAAAAAAGGGCACGTAAATTCGAATCAATGAAGGCGGATATTCCCGAGCCGTTTGTTCACGGAGATGAAGACGCGGAAATTGGCCTGACATGCTGGGGATCGCCGACCGGGGCAATTCTCGAAGGGATGAATCTCGCGCGTGCGGAAGGTATTAAATCAAAACTGATCGTCTCGATAATGGTCAATCCGCAGCCCGAAGAACACTTCCAGCGGTTTTTTGACTCGTGCCGCGAAATCATAATCCCCGAGATGAACCATTCCGGTCAGTATGCCGCCCTCATGAAATCGCGATACGGGATTCGCCCGATCGAGATACATTGCCCGAGTGTTAAGCTGGTCAGCCCCAACGAAATAGCCGAAAAAATAAAAGAGGTACACCATGAGCGTATTGCAGAAGCGCCACGTCTTACAGTCGTTTGAACGCGCCAAAGCCACAAAGGCGAGGGAATTCCGGGACACGCTTCCGACGTGGTGCCCCGGCTGCGGCCATTTCACACCGCTCCAGGGGCTTTATGAAGCCGCCGAACGCCTCGAGATCGCTCCAAAGGACTTCGTGGTCGTCTCGGGCATCGGTTGTTCCGGCCGGTTTCCGTTCTTTATAAAGGGTTTCGGACTGCACGCACTTCATGGCCGGGCAATCCCGGTCGCGACGGGCGTAAAACTCGCGAACCCCGATCTTTCGGTGGTCGCAGTCGGCGGTGACGGCGACGGCATCGGAATCGGCGGAGGCCATTTTCCTCACGCCGCAAGGAGCAACTTTAATCTTACATACCTGCTTTTGGACAACGCGATTTACGGTCTCACCAAGGGCCAGACTTCCCCGACTTCTCCGATCGGCATGGTCAGCGGCACATCTCCCTACGGTAACCTCGCGCAACCTCTAAACCCCTTGACGATGGCGCTCACATACGGTGCGACATTCGTCGCGCGTGTCTTTTCGCAGGACCGCGACAACGTCACGGATCTGATTACCCAGGCTATCGCACATAAGGGTTTCTCGTTCATACACGTGTTGTCTCCGTGCATAGAATTTCATAAGACGGTCACCTACGAGAGCTGGGAAAGCGACATTGCCTATCTTCCCAAAACTTACACTGCCGATAACCGCGTCGAAGCGCTCGGGATGTCGGAAAGCAAGGAGCCGATTTATACGGGACTTTTCCTTAGGGAATTGGCACAGTCATACAAGGAACGGGTCAATGAGCTGCAGGAAAGACTGAGAAAAGAGGCGGTTGAGGTTAACTGAAACCGTTCAGAGTTCAAAGCTCAAGACCTCTGAACTCTGAACCTATTCCCTCATAACTCTTGCGAGCAGTGCTTTCACCGGATGGTAGTGCTTGACCAGAATAACCGGTTTTTCTGATTCTTTGGCGATTATCTCGGGAATGCTCCCAAACATTATCTGGGCGTATAAACCCTGTCCGGCGGCTCCGACAACCACCGCGTCGTATTTTTCAGCTTCCTCCAATATCCCTTCAGTCACCGATTGATGACGGATGACTTTGCTTCTAACTTCCAGCTGGCTGTTTCGGCTAACTCTGGACACAGTGTCGTTCAAGATCTTGTTAAAAGATTTCAAGCTGTCTTCGGTGGCATCGGGAGCCGAAACACTGCAAACCGTCAAAGCGCCTTCATTTTGTTTTACAATTGAAGCCAGATAT
>JAOTWT010000610.1 GCA_029862725.1 Acidobacteriota bacterium
TATACGGCTGACAAGCATCGCGAATATTTTGAATCCGATTGTCAGGAGGTAGCCGGCAAGACCAAATCGTAAAAGATATGATCACGCGAGAAGGACAACTTTCGGTTTTAGCGTTGAAGTCAATTGACCTGACCCTCCTGGTCATTGCATTGGCGATCGCGATCGTTGTGGGCAATTCGGGCCAGGTCGAGAGCGGATTGCAATCATATTCGATCGACTTCTTTTCGACGCGGATAAAACTCGGCAACGCGATTCTTTGTTCGATCTTACTGGTCATCTGGAATTTCTCATTCCGATACAACGGTGTGTACCGTTCGTATCGGCTGGGGACCGCCAGGGATCTAACCACAAAAATAACGAAGTCACTTGGCTACGCGACGGTCAGCCTGATGGCCTTCGCTCAGATCTCAGGATGGAAATCCGTTGGAATAACGCCAGTGCTTTTCTTCTTTGTAATAGCCTGGATGTTGATCTTGCCGGCGCGATTGACGGTTTTTCACCTTTCGCGCATGTTCCGGAACCGCGGCGTAAACACAAAGTCGCTACTGATTCTGGGCGGCGGGTATCGCGGCGAGGCTTTTATAAGACAGTTTAGAAAACGCAGTGAGCTTGGCTATAGGGTCGTCGGTTATTTGGAGAGTGATTCCGGGTACCGTAAATCGAACCTCTGCGGTATCCCTTTGCTCGGGACATTTGAAGATCTGGGGCGGGTGGTTGAAGAAGAAACGGTAGACGAGGTCGTTATCGCGCTGCCGATTAAATCGCAGTACAACAGGATTCGCTCCGCAATCAGGGATATGGAGATCCGGGGCGTCGTCGTACACCTCCTGTCGGATTTCTTCCCGCACAACCTGGCACGAATTCAGCCGCAAAACTTTGACGGTCTCCCATTGCTTTCGCTCCATTCAACTCCTCTTTTCAACTGGCGGACGGAACTAAAACGGATTACGGACCTTTGTATCTCACTTTTGCTGCTGGGGACGCTCGCGCCGCTCCTGGCGTTCGTTGCGATCCTAATAAAAATTGACTCAAAAGGCCCCGTTTTATTCAAACAAAAACGGTTCGGACTCAACAAGCGGGAGTTCTGGCTGTACAAATTCAGAACAATGAGCGTCGATGCCGAGGACCGTTTAAGGGAGATCGAGCACCTGAATGAAAAGGACGGCCCGATATTCAAGATCAAGAAAGACCCGCGGATAACCAGGGTGGGCAGGCTGCTCAGGAAATCCAGCATCGATGAATTGCCGCAGCTGATCAACGTCCTCATCGGAGATATGAGCCTTGTCGGGCCGCGTCCCCTTTCGCTTCGCGACGGATCGCGTCTCGCGGAATCATGGCACAAGCGCAGGTTCAGCATTCGCCCGGGAATGACCTGCCTCTGGCAAATCTCGGGAAGAAGCGATCTCACATTCGAGGAATGGATGAAACTCGATTTGGAATACATCGACTCGTGGTCCCTTCAGCTCGACTGGAAGATCCTCGTCCGAACGATACCCGCCGTTGTAAGCGCCCGGGGCGCTGTTTAAAGGAGTCGCCGGGAAATGATTCGAAGCGTCAAACTAGTGTTCTCAACTAATGTCCTTTTCCTCGGACTAAGTGTTGTAACGAGCTTGCTCAGTGCCTGGGCACTCGGGCCGGACGGCCGCGGCGAACTTGCGATAATCACGATGTGGCTATTCGTTTTCGCTCTTCTGGGAATGCTCGGCCTTCCGCAGGCACATCGCTATTGGAACGCCAAAAAGCCATCGTGGAAGTCCTATATACTCACCAACTCGCTTGTTTTCGCCGCCGTGGCCAGTATTTTTGTCATCATCGCCGGCTGGTTTGCGGTTCCGCTTATTCTTGCCGGCAAGGAACCCTGGCTGATCTACGCTACGCAGCTCTTTCTTTTGAATGTCCCGGTGCTTCTTTTGTCGGAGCTTCTGCGCGGGCAACTGGAGGGTGCGAAGCTGTTTGGTTGGCTCGGGTCCGCACGCATAACGTTTATAGCTATCCAGGCCATAGCTTATCTGGGGTTTTATTTTGCCGGCGCGCTGGATCTCGCGATCGCACTTT
>JAOTWT010000090.1 GCA_029862725.1 Acidobacteriota bacterium
GGAAAAACTGCTCTGGGAAATTCCCGGGGTCGAGTACATCTATTCTACGTCTTCGACCGGAGCCTCGATCGCTATCGTCCGTTTTAAGGTGGGGCAGGACGAAGAGAATGCGATCGTCCGGCTCAATCAAAAGATGTTTGCGAACCTCGATCTGATCCCGCCGGGCGCAAGTTCGCCGCTTATCAAACCTCGTTCGATCGATGACGTTCCGATCCTCGCCCTGACACTTTCAAGTCCCAGATACGATCATTACACGCTGCGCCGTGTGGCCGCGCAAATTACCGACCAGATTAAGGAGATCAACGATGTTTCTGAGGTGAAGCTTATCGGCGGACAACGCCGCCGGGTCCGCGTATTGCTAGACGAATCAAAGATGTCTTCGCGTAATGTTGCCGCCGTATCGATAATCCCGATGCTGCAGCAGTCAAATCAAGCACTTATTTCGGGTAAGTTCTCGGCGCAAAATAAAGAAGCGGTCGTCGAAACCGGAAACTTCCTGACATCGGCGGAAGATGTGGAAAAGATCGTCGTCGGAGTGTTCGGCGGCCGGCCGGTGTTCCTGCGCGATGTTGCAACGGTCGAAGACGGCCCGGAAGAACCCGCGGATTACGTTATGTACGGGACCGGTGCGGCAGAGCGTATCGAAGCAGAAAGTACGCCGGCACAAACCGGGATCGAACCGGCCGTCACGATCGCCGTTTCAAAACGTAAAGGCACGAACGCCATCGAGATCGCCGAAAATACTCTGGCAAAGATCGATTCATTGAAGGGAACGTTTATCCCCAAAGACATTCGAGTAACAACAACCCGGAATTATGGTGAGACGGCCTCCGAAAAATCAAACGAACTGCTCCTGCATATGCTGATCGCCATCGCTTCGGTTTCGTTTTTGATCATGCTCGCCCTTGGATTGAGGGAATCGGGGATCGTGGCAATAGCAATACCCGTGACGCTGGCACTGACGCTGGCGGTTTTTTACTTTTACGGTTACACGCTTAACCGGATCACCTTATTTGCGCTCATATTCTCGATCGGCATTCTGGTCGATGACGCGATCGTCGTCGTCGAAAACATGACCCGGCATTACGGTTTGCCGGAAAACGAGGGCCGTTCCCTGGTCGAGGTTGCTATTGAAGCGGTCGACGAGGTCGGCAATCCCACAATACTGGCGACGTTTGCGGTCATTGCCGCGATCCTGCCGATGGCATTTGTCAGCGGCCTGATGGGACCGTACATGCGGCCGATCCCGATCGGCGCATCGGCGGCGATGATCTTTTCGATGCTGGTGGCGTTCGTCGTAACCCCCTGGGCGAGCCTGCGTTTGCTCAAGCGTGGCTCCGGTCATGAACATGGAAAAGAGGGTTTTACGACAAGGCTTTACCGCAAGGTGATGAAAGGGATAATCGTCAAACCGTTGAGGCGTTACGCTTTTCTTTCCGGCGTGGTCATTCTCCTTCTGATATCGGTGTCGCTGATCTTCCTGCAACTGGTCAGGGTCAAGATGCTGCCTTTTGACAACAAGAGCGAGTTTCAACTGATCATTGACATGCCCGAAGGATCGACGCTTGAACAGACCGCCGCGGTCACCCGGGAACTTGGCGGGTACGTCGCGACAGTTCCCGAAGTGGTCGATTATCAGATGTATGTCGGTACCGCTTCGCCATACAATTTCAACGGTTTGGTGCGCCACTATTTCCTGCGGAGCGGTTCGAATGTCGCGGATATTCAGGTCAATCTTGTGTCTAAGGACGAGCGTTCTTCCCAAAGCCACGATATCGCCAGACGCGTGCGCCCGGATCTCGTCAAGATAGCAAAAAAATACGGCGCAAACCTAAAAGTTGCGGAGGTCCCGCCGGGTCCGCCCGTCCTGCAAACGATCGTCGCAGAGGTTTACGGTCCAAACTACGAACGGCAGATCGAAATCGCGGGCGGGATCCGCGATATCCTTGAAGAAACCGACGGAGTGGTTGATGTCGACTGGTTCGTCGAAGACGAGCAGACAAAATTTAATCTAAAGATCAATAAGGAGAAAGCGGCAATCAACGGCATTTCCAGCGGGCAGATAGCTGAAACGCTGCGAGTTGCCGTCAGCGGAGCGAACGTCGGGCTTTTGCATCTTCCGAACGAAAAAGAAGATACATTGATAAATCTGAGGCTGCCGAAAGCGGAACGATCGAGCTTGTCCGATCTGCGGCAGATCAAGGTGATCGGCAACCGCGGAAACCTGGTCCCCGTCAGTGAGCTGACCGAGGTCCTCGAGTCAAAAACCGACCGAAGTATTTACCATAAAAACCTGATGCCGGTGGTCTATGTGACGGCCGATGTCGCAGGCGCGGTCGAGAGCCCCGTTTACGCAATTCTCGGCCTGAACGGCAAAATCGACGAAATGAAATTGCCGGAGGGTTACGCGCTCGAAAGATACGTCGCGTCGCAGCCGTTCCTGACCGAAAAATACTCGATGAAATGGGACGGGGAATGGCACATCACATACGAGGTATTTCGTGATCTGGGGATCGCCTTCGCGGCGGTTATGATCCTTATTTATATTCTGGTCGTCGGCTGGTTCCAATCATTCAAAACGCCCCTGACAATTATGGCGGCAATTCCGTTTTCACTGATCGGGATCTTGCCGGCGCATGCACTGATGGGCGCGTTTTTTACCGCCACTTCGATGATCGGCTTCATCGCGGGCGCCGGAATCGTCGTTCGGAATTCGATCATACTGGTTGATTTCGTTGAACTGCGTCTAAAACACGGGATGTCTTTGATAGATGCGGTCGTCGATGCGGGCGCCGTTCGTTTCCGCCCGATGATGCTGACAGCCGCGGCCGTCATCGTTGGGTCATCGGTGATACTTTTCGATCCGATCTTCCAGGGACTGGCAATCTCTCTGATGGCCGGCGAGGTTGCAAGCTTGCTGCTCTCGAGGATGACGGTTCCGGTCCTGTACTATCTCAGCGAGCGAAAGAAACATCCCGAGACAATACTGCGTTCCGATGAAGAGAGCGTGCTTTGCCCGACCGATTTCAGCCCGCAGTCAGCGATCGCGTTGAGATTCGCCGAAAGGATTGCGTCCGTCTTCGGAGCCAAACTGAAAGTTTTGCATGCCGCCGAATCTGATCTCCCTCCTTATTTTACAGAGTCCCAACTCGATGAAATTTCGGCTGAAGAACAGCAGACGGCAACCGCGGGCATTGAAGCGATAACAGAGTTTGCATCGGAACACCTCGATCCTGAACGTGATTTCGAACCGCATTTTATCGACGAATCGCCTTTGTCGGCAATACTCAAAGAAACCGAAAAATACGACACGATCCTGGTCGCTCTTGGGACGCATGGAATCGGCGGCCGCGAAAAACTCCGCTTTGGATCGGTTACCGAAGCGGTTCTGCGCGAAATACAGTGCCCGGTTTTGACGGTCGGTGTTGAGGTGGAAATGCCGGAATCGATCGAGATAAGTCGAATTCTGTGTCCGGTCGATTTCTCTCCTGATTCGGAAAAGGCGCTTGCGTACGCAGTTGAACTTTCAAAAATGTTGGACGCCGAGCTCTCGGTTCTCCGTGTCGTGGAAGAGCAGGAACAAGAGGATGAAGCTCAGAAACTATGTGATTGGGTGCCCGAGGAATCACGCAGTAAATGCAGCCTGACGGAGATTGTACGGCACGGAGATTTCATAAAACAAATCATCGCCGAACAGGCCGAAAGTGAATCGGACCTGATCATTATCGGCGTGAAACATGGAATAATCAGCGATGAGACTCTTGGTGAAAAAACATTTGAGATAATCCGGCAGTCACGGTGTCCGGTCATCGCGGTATCCAACGCTGCATGAATTACCCACAAATCAGGTCTGACGCTGATCTCGAAACCGTTGAAGAATTCGATAACGCCATGCAATCTGGAAAAAGTACGCGCGAAACTCACCGACGACGTCCTCAAATAGTCCTGTTACAAGAACGCAATGAAGCTGCCAGGTCTCAATCCCAGCAATTTCGAAAATCGGGGCCCGTGAACAACTGAGTAGGGCAGTTTTCTGTTACCAAATGGTTGTTCGATCTCATAAAAGCGTCAATAGCGATCCACTTTCGAACCGCCTTAGAGATCAGGCTAGCTCAGAGACTTGCGAAAAGCAGCCGGAGTCATCCCGGTGAGACGTTTGAAGATGCGTGTGAAATGACTTTGATCGGAGAATCCTGATGAAATTGCTATATTCACAATCGGAATATCTTTGTTCGCAAGAAGTCTAACTGCATTTTCAATTCGTCGTTCCTGAACATAATCGCCAATTGATTGACCGTTAAACAGGCGGAAGACTTTTGCAAGGTGAGCTGAATGGACCTTTGCTTCTGTTGCAAGCTCGCCAATTCTTATATTGTCACAAAATTCTTCATTCAATTTTTCAGTGACTCGCAAAAGCCATCCTGGCGGGCATTTTTCCAAAGACGTGTTATCACATACCAGTTGCCCAAGCATTTCCAAAGCAATTCCCTCGATAATCAAAGGAGAAGAACACTGCCAGTTTTGAATTTCGAGGCGAATCCGGGAACTGAGCCATGTAAGCGGACCATTTCTCTCCACAAATCGGTGCGGAGGTTCTCGATATTCACGTAATTTGTCCAATAATTCCGTCTTTATTTCTACAAAAAAGAAATGTCCTCCGTTTTTTCCGATCTTGTCTTTATGAGCGCTTCCTGCTTCTCGCCATAGAACTGTCATCGGGTCAAACGAATCTTCCTTGCCGCAGAACTTGTCGAAATAATTCCCGCTTAGCACCAAGGTAAAGAAAGCCAATTCGTGAGAATGTCTGGGAAGGCTCTCTTGTTCTTTGTAAACAGACTCAGAAACGACTGCCGAGGAACTGTGGTGTTTTTGGGAAACATCCCCAAAATGTTCGCCGGCCTTTAGTTCGTATTGATGTGTATTCCCCGACATTCTGACGACTAATAAACTTCTAATCCTTCCAACATGCTCGAATCGTTCAAGATTTTGAATCGGTCCTATGCAAATGTTTATAGCACATGCGTTCTAACAAGCTTCACGAAAACAAGCGGATTCAGGTGTTTAGAGCCTTCTCAAAAAAATTTGGTTGCCGCGGATGAAATCATTTAGCGAATTGCGATGCGTCAAGCCGGAAAAGCAACGCTCTACTTGGGAAAGAAAGGGCAACGGGCCAAGCCTTGTGGATATGCAACACGGAGAACAGACCGATGAACAACAAACGGAAAAGCACAGGAACAAAATACTCGAAATACATTCTCTTTCTTTTCATCGTTTTGATTTCTTTCAATGATGCGTCCGCAATACCAAGTGAACGCTCGGTGGCACGCAACAAAGACGAGTCGCGCTACGAGATCACCATTCGCGAGGACAGCCCTCTAACCGCCCACGTGAAGGCTCGCTTGAACGTCGAAGACAAACTGTATATGAGCACCAACTGTCCTAATTACGATTATCCCGAAGGATGGTCATCATTTGTCAGAGATCTGAAAATCACGAGTCAAAACAAAAATCTGCTTCACAAATATGAAACCAAATCAAAATGGACGCTGGAAAGTCCTCAATCTGACATGGTTCTGGTCGAATACAATGTCGATCTTTCATTTACAAAGATTAAGTGGGACGTCGGCAACGAACAAGCCGGACATTTTGACGGCCGGGCTGTCTATATAGTCTCGAAGGCACTGTTCATACATGGAGGCGAAGATGAAAGTTTTCAAATAAGATTCGACATCCCTGATACCTGGGAAATCTCGGTTCCGTGGCTCGAAACAAAGGAAAAAAATACATTCATCGCTCCGAACCTTGAGTTCCTTCTTGAGAATTCATTGGTTTTTGGCAAATATTCACGTTCCTCGGTGATCAAAAACGGATTCCAATTCGAATTTGCTTTGTTGGGAGAAGCTGCGGAGTCGTCGAAGCTTTTTGACGAAGCATTTACCCGGATTGTGCGGGAATTTCTGGACATATTTCCAAAAACGCCGCCCTCAAAGTTTCTCGTAACAATGTTCTATTCGACTCAGGATGACGGTGAGTCTTTTTACAATAGCAATGCTTTTACTTTGAGCAAGAGACTAAATTCCGACGGCAGTATCATCTGGGCTAACCAGATGGCCCACGAGCTTTTTCATTACTGGAGCAGTGATCTGATCAAAGCGGCGAGCTACGAAGACCGGCAATGGTTTTCGGAAGGTTTTGCCGAGTACTATGCAAATCTCACTCTCCTGAGAACGGGACTTATCGATGAACCGACATTCAGAAGCAAGTCGGAAAAAATCCTCGGACTCTACCTGAATTTCAAGTGGCGAAATGCTGATGTGACGTTAAAAGATGCGGGCAAAAGCAAGGGGAAGAATCGATTTGCGGTTTACAACGGGGGCTGGGCGGCAGCCCTTGCCCTGGACCTCTTGATCATCGAGAAGACCAAGGGAAGGAAAAACCTCGATGATTTCATGAGAAAGATGTTTGAGAAATACACCGAAACCTCATATGAATATGAAGATCTTGTTGCGACCGCAAGTGAGGTAGCCGGAGAAGACATTTCCGGTTTTTTCAGGAGTTATGTTGACGGCAAGGAAGCCATCCCGATTGAAGAGAATCTCAACAAAATCGGTTACAAGGTTTACGGGGTCATATATGAGGCTGAGATGTATCTGATTCCGCAAAAACCGACAGGACTTCGGGAATTATGGTTGCGAAAAAAGCCTGTTACATAACCAAGGAGTAATAGGCCGTTTTCTGAACAGTAGCGTATTGGCACAACCTGTGGGATTGCGGGAAAACCCCCGGGAAAAGTGCAATTCGGCAGTCTGAAAACTCGATTGAAAATTGCCCCTAGCTTCGCCGGGGTATCGGAATGCCTTAGACCCTAACCGGGGCTAAAGCCCAAAAATCTGAATTAGCCTGAACCAGTAGCTCAAGCTGGCGGCAATTGAAGGTAGTGGTTTTCTGGACCGAGTTTCCCCGACGCAACGTGCGAAGTACGGCTCTAGTCGAATTACGAATTGCAACCTGCGGTTCATAAAAATGGTTCCGAACCTGGATATGCAAACTTGGGACCTGAAACTTGAAACTCCGAATCCTACGGTACATACGCGCTCGGAACCGGCACATCACCTGCAATACCAAATGCGATAGCTTCAAACCCGTTTGTCGACTGCAGTTTGAACCGGGTGTTATTCGACGGCCTGAAGACGGCCGGATCGGCCGTTCCGTCTCCGTCATAGTCTACGGGCGTCGGTGTATCTCCGTTTGCCCCGAACGGGAACGAGTAGAACGAAAGGTCTTCAGACCTCAAGATAAACCAGAAGCCGGTCGCGGGCCTCCAGAAAGCGATATCCGCCTTGCCGTCGCCCGTAAAGTCGGCAGGGACCGCTTTGTCACCGGCGGAACCGAACTGCAACGCGACGACCCCTTGCGTGCTTCTCAGCTGCCACCACTCCGAAACAGAAGGCCTGTAGATCGCGATGTCGTCCATTCCGTCTCCATCAAAGTCCTCGATCGTCCCCGGCCCTGAAAGGGCAGGAACGTTTTGTTCGCCTTCTTACGCCGAGGGAATGATCGCCACTCGCTACCGCAAGCGGTTCTGATTCATTCGCAAATAATCGCCACTCGCTACCGCAAGCGGTTCTGATTCATTCGCAAATAATCGCCACTTGCTACCGCAAGCGGTTCTGAAGCATTCGCAAATAACCGCCACTTGCTACCGCAAGCGGTTCTGATTCATTCGCAAATAATCGCCACTTGCTACCGCAAGCGGTTCTGATTCATTCGCAATTATCAATCAACCATCGCTAGTTCGCTTCGCTCATTGCGGACGGGCCGTCCGCGCTCCCGGTTGAGAGCTTCGAAGTTCTATGAGCAACATGGCCCGCGGCCGCTGCCCGTTGGAAATGATCGCCACTTGCTACCGCAAGCGGTACTGATCCGTCCTGGATCATCAATCTTCAATTGATTTTGCAGACTGCCGCTTCCGGCCTGAGCTCGCAAACTAAAGCCTCAAGAGCTTCAATCTTCCTGGTCAACCCTTCCATTTCTACCTTTTGGCTTTTTCCTTTTGCCCTTAATTCCTCGATCTCCTGTTTCTGAATTTCGATCTCTTCCTGCTGTTCCTTCACGGCGTTGACGAGCACGACCCCGACACGATCATATTTAACGCCTTCGATCTCTCCTTTCTTGTTGGTCGTCGCGAGAAGCGGCTCGATCTCCGCGACTTCCTCGGCAACGAGACCCATGTCGAGCATCCCTCCATCAGCCCATTTGAACGAGACGGGCGTCAGGCGCCGGATCAGGTCAAGGCCTGAAGTGAAAGGCTCCACATCTGTTTTGTACCGGAGCGAGGATGAACAGGATGCGATCTGGTTCGCTGCGTTCCGGCACAGGGTCGTCGCTCCGGCCGCACCGAGCCCGTAAATTACGACCTTGTCGCTCCCGTTCGTTCTGCCGAGTTGAATAGTATTGCTGGTCGAAACGACCGCCTCAGCCCCGACCGCCGTCGCAAAGGCCAGGTTTCCTGTACTGACATCCGAATTAAAACCGATCGTAGTGTTGTTGCTCCCCCCGACATTCGCGTTCCCGGCATTTCTTCCGAGAAAGGTGTTTCGGGTCCCGCTTATGTTCTCGAATCCCGCAAAAGTACCCAAAAACACATTGTCGTCGGCATCGGTTTTGTTTCCCGCCGACCTTCCGATGATCGTGTTGGTGTTTCCCGTCAGGTTGGAAGCAAAGGCATAGGCTCCGACAACCGTATTCCTGAGTCCGATGGTATTCAGATTACCCGCATTCCGGCCGACAAAGGTGTTGTTGTTGCCGTTATCGGCGTCGACTGCCGTATTGTTCTGACCCGCCCCGCTTCCGAAAAAGGAATTGTCGGCGCCGGTCGTGTTAGCGGCTCCGGCGTCCGCGCCGAAGAAGGCGTTGTTGCCGGCCGTATTGGCAAGACCGGATAAATATCCAAAAAACGCGTTCGAACTGCCGGTTGTATTTTGAGCCCCCGAGCCGAAACCAAAATAGGAGTTTTTTGTCCCGGTGGTATTCCCCGCCCCGGAACTGGCACCAAAAAAAGCGTTCTCAGATCCCCCGGTATTGCTTTTACCGGATTCGCTTCCGACAAATGAGTTGTTGAATCCGGAAGTATTCGCAACCCCCGCCCAAAACCCGACAAAAGTGTTATTGAAACTC
>JAOTWT010000613.1 GCA_029862725.1 Acidobacteriota bacterium
TACAAGGCGGTCTCAAGTCGCGCGGACCTGGCCCAAAACAAAGAAATGCCCAGCAGTATCAACAGCACCCACTCGGCCTTGTTCAGCGCGTCAAATATAATATTTCCGATTTCAAGTGCAACGGGTCTGGTTAAATTCGGAGCGTTGAACTTTAGCGGCGCCTCCATAAACGAGATCGCGCAGACCGCTCCAAACCACACAAACGGCAACGCGATTCTTCCAAGGGCTGCGATTTTCATACTTCAACCTCTGAAGTGACAAAAAAACCCACCGGCCGCTTTGCCGTTGAATTAAAAGTGTTTGCCATTCGAAAACGATCCGAATGCTCAAGTTGATTCATATCAGTGGCCCGGCCATCGTTGATGGATGAAATTCAAAAGTCCGCTTGGTTCACGAAAATAAACCATTACTTTAAATATATAATCACGACGGCACGTTTGTCTTTCTTTTCGCTAACATCAAAGCCAATACATTGAGAATACAGGACATCGGGCATAATCAGTTCTCTGAAAATCATGTTGCTGGTGCGGCATGCATTATATGATTAGATCACAATCAAAAAAAATTTGGGTTGACCTACCGGAGGCCTTAGAATAAAAATGACTATGTTCAAAAACATGGAGGTAGGCCCAAATGGGTGATCAGAGGGTTTCGACCGGAGGCGACGGAACCGAAATACGGTCGTTTACAAAATGCGTACTTCGGGATTTGCAGGCTCTGGAGCAAATGCTTGACGAGGGGATGCTTGAAGACGACAAGCTTCGCATCGGTGCCGAACAGGAGATGTTTTTGGTCGATTCAGCGATGTGTCCTGCGCCCATCGCGATGAAAGTTCTAGAAAAAGCGGAAGATCCGAGGCTGACCACGGAGATCGGGCTCTTTAATATCGAGGCAAATCTTTCACCTTTGGATTTTGAGGGCAAGTGCCTCAATAAGCTTGAGAATGAAATGACGGAGGTCGTCGGTATTGTCCGGAAGGCGGCGCGGGAACTTGGTTCGGATGTTGTGCTGACGGGAATTCTCCCGACCATCCAGGAATCTGATCTCGTGATGGAAAATCTCACCCCGCTTCCCCGTTATATTGAGCTGAACCGGATACTCGGGGAACTTCAGGGCCACGACCGCGTGATTCATATCAAGGGACTCGACGAACTAAGCCTTCATCAAGATGATACCTATATCGAGTTTTGCAATACGAGTTTTCAGGTCCACCTGCAGGTCGGTATCAGCGAATACGCAAATCACTACAATTGGTCCCAGGCGATCGCGGCCCCGGTTCTCGCGAGTGCAGTAAATTCTCCCTTGCTTTTGGGGCGAAGGCTCTGGATGGAGAGCCGCCTGGCCTTGTTCAAGCATGCGGTCGATTCCCGCTCGGTCACATTTCAGGCGCGAAGTCAGCCTGCGCGGGTGCATTTCGGTTACGACTGGATGCCGGATTCGATTATCGATGCCATTCGCGAAGACATTGCGCGGTTCAGAATAATCATTACACGGGTGATCGGGCACGATTCGGTCGAGGTCCTGGAACAGGGGGGAGTCCCCAAGCTCGGCGCATGGCAGATGCTCAACGGCACGATCTGGCGTTGGAACCGCACTTGTTACGGCATTATGAACGGGAAACCCAGCCTCCGGATCGAGGCGCGTTATCTGCCGTCAGGGCCTTCCGTTATAGACGAAATGGCAAACACGGCCTTCTTTTTGGGTCTCATGCAGCAGCTTCCAAAAGAGTTCGGCGATGTCCGTTCGCTGATGTCCTTCGATGACGCCAAGGAGAATTTCTATTCCGCGGCCCGTTTTGGGTTCAAGTCGCAACTCGTCTGGCTTGACGGAAAAGGATACACGGCCCAGCAGCTGATACAAGATGAACTCGCACCTCGCGCAAGGAAAGGGCTGGCGAGTGTTGGCATTGATGCTGCCGATATTGATAGATACATTGGCGTCATCGAGAACCGGGCCGCCGCGATCCGGACAGGTGCCGGATGGATGCTGGAGTCTTTGTTTAAGATGGATCCAAGTGCAAAAACGAATGTCCGGATGAGAGCAATAACCGA
>JAOTWT010000091.1 GCA_029862725.1 Acidobacteriota bacterium
CTTCGCGGTCGTCGATGTCTTTTTCGTGTCATGGCTCGGGCCGGATGCTATCGCAATTGTCGGTATCACGGAATCGATGATGTTCATCGTCTACGCCGTCGCGATGGGAGTCGGTGTAGGCGGGATGGCAATGGTGGCGCGCCGGGTCGGCGAGAAAGACCGGGACGGTGCGGCCCGTTCGGCCACGCATGCGATCTATCTCGGTCTCGGAGCTTCGATCCTGATGGGTACGGTTGCGCTTATATTCGCGCCGCAGTTCCTGACGATGCTTGGAGCCGAACCCCAGGTCGTTCGCGAAGGGACGCTTTTTGCCCGCCTGATGCTTGGCGGGAATATAGTCGTCGTATTTCTGTTTCTCCTGAATTCGATCTTTCGCGGGGCCGGGGACGCAGCGATCGCGATGCGCGTGCTGTGGACCGCAAACATTCTCAACTGCATTCTCGACCCGCTGCTGATTTTCGGAATCGGGCCCTTTCCGGAGATGGGTGTGACGGGCGCCGCAGTCGCAACCCTGACCGGGCGCGGGGTCGGGGTATTGCTGGCGATTTATTACTTGTTTTACGGCACAAAGCACTTCACGATAAGACGCATTCACTGGAGTTTAGACCTCCAGCGGTTTCGAAGGCTTATCAAACTCTCCTGGGTTGCCGTCCTGCAATTTCTTATTGGCACGACGAGCTGGCTAGGGTTGATGCGTGTTCTTGCGGGATTCGGCAGCGAGGCCGTTGCGGGCTATACGATCGCGATCCGCGTCGTGATCTTCGGTTTGCTTCCGGCGATCGGACTCGCGAACGCTGCGGCGACGCTTGTCGGGCAAAATCTGGGAGCGAAGCAGCCCGGGAGGGCTGAAAAGTCTGTGTGGAAGGCGGCAGCCTACAACGGAGTCTTTCAAACCGGGATTGGCATACTGTTCGTTGTTTTCGCCGCGCCGATAGCAGGGATCTTTGCGGATGATCCGGTTGTGCTTGCGAACGCAACGGACGGACTTCGAATAATTTCCTATGGTTTCTTTTTTTACGCCGTCGGCATGGTGCTCGAAACTTCGTTTAACGGGGCCGGTGACACGTGGACACCGACGTATCTGAATTTTTTCGTATTCTGGATGTTCGAAGTGCCGCTCGCTTACATTCTTGCTTACAGGTTTGGCATGGAAACACACGGCGTCTACTGGGCTATAACCATCGCGTTTTCGGTGTTGGCTGTGGCTTCGGCGATCCTGTTCAAGCGCGGGAGATGGAAGTTGATGGAGGTTTAGGTGAGTGCCGAGGGCTGAGTACTGAGTACTGAGTGCTGAGTGTTGAGTACTGAGTACTGAGAGAGAAGACCGCCTGGACTCAGAGTCATGCTCCGTCAAGTCCTCACGCGGCAGCACGCGCGACCCAAAATGTTCAAAGTGAATAATCGAAAGCGGGACTTTGTAGGGTTCAAAGTCGGCCACTGGAGCGCAGACGTCCTCGTCTGCCACGGTTCGAAGTGACGCATTTTACGCAAGAAATCCGGGATTAATTTTCACCGTAGCGACACTGAAACCGGAGATGATACGAGCTGTGGTATTTGGTCATACATAAGCTCAAAAATTAGGCGTTAGATCTAAATTGTTATATCCTCTGATGCAAACATTTCGATTAGTTCAGTTTCCCCTGCTATGAAGTATTTGTCAGTCATTGTTTCCATTTCGATAATGCTCGTGTTTTCTTTCCCGGGTGTCTCCCAAGTCGATAACCTGGGCCGCGGACCGGAACCGAAGTCCCGAATTAGAGCTGAACGAATTAAGCAGGTTAAGGACGTTATTGTCCAAGACATTCAAACTCTAAATTTGAAAAACCGAGCCTCCTATTACGCGAACCTCGGCAGCGTTTACTGGGAGTTTGACAACAAGGAAGGCATACGTTGGCTGACAAAGGGTGTTGAGATGGCACTCAGTGCGGATACGGAATATAAGAACCACAAAGAAAAAGTAGACAGTTTGGCTGAAATATTAATTTCAAGTCATCTTTTTGAGAAAGATCGCGTTTTGGCGCGAAAACTGTTGTCCGAAATCGCTGAGATCTTATTTGAAGATGTTAAGAAGAACAGTTCGGACGAATACAGTCAAACGCTGAATTATCTTGCAAGATCCCTGCTCGCGCATGATGAACCTTTGTCATTTAAATTTGCATTGATGTCTCTTGCGGGTGATAAGCCAGCTATTCAATGGAGATCACTTGATCTGTTTGCAATGCTGAAGTCAAAAAATCCGGGTGTTGCAAACGAGTATCTCACGAAAGTATTGGACATTGTGAGAGCAACGGGCCAAAGCGATGAAGAGAGGTTGTTACGGATCTTCTCATTTGAGGAGTTCTTTCAGCCGTTCAAGAATCATCATCTCTCTGACTCGCATAACAAACAGTTCTTGGAAGTCTTGGCCCAGCTTACACAAACAGAAACCGAAGAACTCCTGCAAAAGACAAGAAGCGGCTGTGCTTCGATTTATTTCTCTGCCGGGCATATCGCCCAATACAAAAAATTGTTGCCGCAACGAGTTGGCACTATCCAACAAGGAATAGAACTATGCCGTACCCTCGGCGGCTGGGAGCAAGGTTTAAACGAAACAGAGCTAATGACGACTCAAGACTATCTGGATTTGGCAGAAAGAACGGTGGAAAACGAAAAGAGACAATCTAACCGATTGTCGGCTGTAAATATCGCGAGGAAAAAGAGCGATTACGGGCTCGCAATTAAAATTCTGGATTCGATACCAGAATCAAATAGACCAGACTGGTGGAACGCGTACCGGATAACAACGACAAGCTCACTAATTTCGCAACTTGCGAGGAAACAGAAAACCTCAGAAATCAGAGACGCTGTAAAGCAAGCACCGCAAGTCCTTCAGCCTTATATAATAATCCGTTCGATTGACAGATTCGGAGGATTTTCACGACAGAACAAAGACTTGACGCTCGATTTAATGCATCAGGCCCGAACGGAAATCATGAAGATGAGGTTTCCCAAACCATCCAAAGTGAACGACGGGTTTATATTAAACCCCACTCATATCGTTAGATTGGTATCTACATATTACTGGCTCGGTAATCAGGACGAGGCACTCGAAACGTTCTCGGAATATGTTGAATTACTCAATCAGGTTTCCCAGCGCTTTAGCTACAAAGACCAGCATGAGAATTCCATAACATATTTCTCTTATTCAAGGTTTGTCCACAATTTCCTGGATCACCATTTCGATAGGATTAATCAAGATGTTGGAAGGATCGAGACAAAATGGATGCGAGTATTTATTAGGATGAGAATTCTGGGGGAGCTTATAGATCTCAATAGGAACCGCATACCGGGCATCCCCTAGAATACTCGAAGAACAATCCGGAATAAAGCGTCCGAAAATGTCCGGCCGTGACAGGTAGCGATGCCCGCGCTCCTGTCCGAAGCGTTTTTCGGATCCTTGAAGCTCGAGGGTAGGAATTCCTTTAACTTCGAACAGGGATATCGGGGAAGTCTGAAAAGTACTTCAAAGAACAAAAACCGTGATTAGAGCCCTACTTTGCTCGGCTTGAGGAGACCGAAGGTCGACGACAAAACGTTTCCTCCAACAAAGTAAATTGGCGCGTCAAACCCCGCAATACAGGGTTTAACGCGCCATAATCGATTCTGGGTTCGGTTTCGTCGGTCGGCAAGCGCCGACCGCAGCGGGGCGAAGCACTACTCTAGACCCATCAATAAATGTATTTCCCGCTTATAAGACAGCCTCAACTCTATACCTCAACATGATGATGATCACCTCATGTCCAGACAACTCACCTCGTATAAACAGATATGTTTGTCTGACTCCTTATGATCCTCGCTTCAATGGCTTCGTAACACAAGAAAATGACAAAGGGCACTACAATACCGTATAGGATGGAGAAGAACAGATAGACACCGTATACAAATGCGTTGTTAACCGGCTCGATCTGTCGTGCCAAGGCAGCGACACCGCTTGCCGCCAGTGTAACCGGAAAAAGCACAAAGTTTGCAACGGTAAACCCCAGATCCGAGAGCGGGTCGTTGGCCCCGGGTCCGGAGCAAACGAGGCATAATTCGTATCGTTCGCCGGTCTTTGCTTCCGGATTGGGCCCGGTCATCGATTTCCTGAACCCTTCATTTCCAAGAAGCGTCGAGGCGAGAAAAATACAGAGCGCGAGAAAAAGATAGGGAAAGGGCGTCTTTAGGAATTCTGTGAATTTGGCGAATTGATTTTTCATATTGTCGATCTCCACGATATATTTGGTTAGACACGCAAATCGCTTTTTTGTTCCCCTATGTCATCGATACCAGAACCTCAAACTCATGAGTTTTCCGAGTGGATGCTGTTTGGCAATTTTTATTACCAGGCGCGCGACATCATCGGCTTTGGTTTTGAAATGTCGATTGAAAATGTACGGGACGCATATCGAAAAGGAGTGTTTCCATGGCCGATTGAGGGCATGCCGCTTCCCTGGTTTTGTCCGGAATACAGGGCGGTCCTATTTTTTGAAGACCTGCATGTGCCGAGGAGTCTCGAGAAGACAAGAAAGAATACGGATTACGAGTTTTCGATCGACCGCGATTTTGCCGCCGTATTGGACAATTGCCGGTCCGCGCCCAGGCGGGGGCAACATGGAACCTGGATCACCGACGAGTACGTAAGGGTGTACAACGAGCTGCACGAGATGGGCGAGGCCCACAGCGTCGAGGTTTGGTCGCGAAATAAACTTGTGGGTGGCATTTACGGGGTCGATGCCGGCGGGGTTTTTTGCGGCGAGAGCATGTTTTTTAAGAAACCGAACGCTTCAAAACTGGCACTGCTCCATCTCATCGATCATCTTCAAAACAAAGGAGCCGACTGGTTCGATATTCAGGTGATGACGCCGCATATGGAAAAATTTGGCGCCGTAGAGATACGCCGCGCTGATTTCCTGAAACGACTCCGGAAGACGCAACAGCAGAATCTCGAACTATTTCGCTAAGGCTTGTCAGTGTCGTATTCTTGTCCCGGCGTCGAAGCGATCGGTTTACGTGATTGAATCAAATGGAAATCGAAGTTTCACATCCTGACCCCCAAGCCCAACCACCCGGCGAGGCGCTACTCGGTGCGCTGGCAGGGTATCCTCCATCGGACAAGTCCCTGTTTTTGGCTGGCTATTCCGAGTTGTGCGAATCGGATCTAAATGGAAAGCGCGCGATGGAAATCTGCGGCGGCAACGGCGTTCTCGCGGCAATGGTCGCTGAGACTTTTCCACACGCTGAAATTTACAGCCTTGACCTCTTTCGTGCTTCCGGCCCTGAAGTCGAGGAAAGACTCGAACGGCTTCCCGGTCTTTCCTATGTCGCGGGCGATGCGATGGACCTTAGTGACTACGACGATGAGTCGTTCGATCTGATTTGGGGTCAGGCTGCACTTCACCACCTTGCGCACAACCATGAAAAGCTCTCCAAAGAAGTTCTTCGGGTATTGAAACCCGGCGGCCGCCTGGTGTTTGTTTTTGAACCGCTTGGCCACAATCTGTTCGTATCCGCAATCCGGGCTGCCCGCGTTTCGTGGCACGGTTTTTATGATGAGAGCAACCTGTTTTTCACGCAGTTTGAGGAAATGCTGGGAGCGGGATTTTCAAGATGTGAGGTCCAGGTATTTAATTTTACGGGGTATCCGATGAAAACTCTTTCTTCACGAGCCCAATTCGCCGCTCATGCTGCGGAAAAGGTCGACGCCTGGCTTTTTCGCAAAATACCGGGACTCATGAAATTTGCGGCAAACTGTAACGTGATATTTACGAAGTAAATTCGCCGCTGCAGATTCGAACATGGGTCCCGAACCGCGGGCCTTTTAATTGTCGGTTGCCTGCGGTGAAGTTATGCGGCTGGCGGTCGATAGCGAACGATGTTGTTGATCATTCCGTTGAAAACAAAAATATGAAACGGTAGGACGCTAAACCAATAGATGCGTCCCCAGATGCCTTTTGGCCGGAACGTAGCGATTTGGTATATCACCGCGTTTTCGTCTTTTTTTTCAACCCTGAACTCCAGCCACGCCTCGCCGGGAAGCTTCATTTCGGCAAAAAGCAACAACCTGCCCGATTCTCGGTCAGCGAGTAAGACTCGCCAAAAATCAAGCGCATCGCCGGCGAAGAGTCTGTCCGGACTGGTTCGTCCTCTTCGTAGGCCGATTCCTCCGAACGCCTTGTCCAGATAACCGCGAAGCTTCCATAGAAAATTGGCGTAATACCAGCCGCGACGACCTCCAATTGACCAGATGTTCTCAAGAACGGGTTCGATCTCCTCCTTTGAGATGACCCGGGTCTTGATATCGGTGAGGCAGCCATGCGAAGGTATCTCTACGTAATCTTTAAGGGACCCACTGTCAAGGCTCGAGCGGTAACTGTCTTTCCAGCTTGAAATCACCGCATTCTGGGCGATTATCGAGAATGCTTTTCGCACGGATTCTTTGTAGGGAACCAATTTGATACCGAGGTCCGACGCGAGATTGTTTTCTGCGCAGACCAGGTCCACTTTCATACTGTTAACCAGATTGACCGCAAGCTTGTAGGACGTCGATGTAATGAAGTAGAGCCAATAAGAGGAAAGCCGCGGAGTCATGACCGGCAGCGTAAATATATAACGCTTAAGTCCGCGTACTTCCGCAAACCCGAGGAGCATTTCGCGGTAACTCAGGGCCTCTCCGCAACCGATATCAAATGACCTGTTGAAATATTCGGCTTTTCCAAGCACACCCGTCAGGAATTCGAGCACATTTGAGACGGCAATCGGCTGACATTCCGAATTCAACCACTTGGGCGCGATCATCAAGGGAAGTTTCTCGACAAGATCACGAATAATTTCAAAGGATGCGCTTCCCGAACCGATCACGATCCCGGCGCGGAGCGCAGTTAATGGTATGCTGCTGCCGGCAAGTATTTTCTCAACTTGAAGTCTGCTTTCAAGGTGTTTGGAAAGCTTGCTTTCCTCGTTTACAACGCCGGTCAGATAGATAACTTGTTTCGCTTTCGACTGCTCCAGGTAGGCGTTGAAGTTTCGCGCCGATTCGGCTTCTCTTTCCTCAAAATCGCCGATCGAACCAGCCATCGAGTGGATCAGGTAATACGCCGCATCAAAATCTACCGGAGCGTTTTCAAGAATGGGCGGGGTTAGGAAATCGACTTCAAAAACAGTTACCTTGCCGTTCCAGGAGGGTTTTACATCGAACCGGGAACGATCGCGAACACACGCGATCACTTCGTGGCCCTGCTCCAGCAATACGGGGAGCAAGCGTTTGCCAATGTAGCCTGTGGCACCTGTCAACAATATCTTCATGAGCTTTCTATTTGTGTTATTCGTCGAAATCTGTTCACCGTATTCAAAAAGGATAACCTATTTCGTGAGTGCGGGTTTTGGGAATTGGTTGAAATAAGCCACGGAATGTATCATTTGGATCAGTCTGTGATTATGAAAGCAGGGATATCGCTGCAGGGAGAACTCTAATGTCATTTTTGATTTACGGCGCCAATGGCTATACGGGCGAATTGATTGCCCGTGAAGCTGTCAAACGCGGGATGAAGCCGATACTCGGCGGCCGGAGCCAGAATAAAGTCGAGCCATTGGCGAAGGAACTTGGTCTCGTTTTCCGCACTTTTTCCCTGGAGGATAAGAAGTCGCTGGATTACACGCTCAAGGAAGTCGATTTTGTGATCCACTGCGCGGGACCGTTTTCATTGACGGCTACACAGATGGTTAACGGATGTTTCCGTACCGGAACCCACTATCTCGACATCACCGGAGAGATCGCGGTTTTCGAAGAACTCGCGGCGAGGACCGAAAAGGCGAAAGAAGCAGGTGTAATGGTGATGCCCGGAGTCGGTTTTGATGTCGTTCCGACCGATTGTCTCGCACGCCACCTAAAAGACCGTATGCCGGATGCGGTCGATCTGACCCTTGCGTTTTACGGCCTCGGAAGGATTTCGCACGGGACGCAGTCGACGATGACAATGAACGTGGGCAAAGGCGGTGCGATCCGCAAGGACGGCAAGATCGCAGGCGTCCCGGCGGCTTGGAAGACGAAGGAAATCGATTTCGGTGATGTCACAAAAACTGGAGTCACGATCCCCTGGGGAGATGTCTCGACGGCTTTTTATACAACCGGGATCCCAAACATAAAGGTTTTTACGGTTTTACCCGAAAAGCAGATCAAGCTCCTGAAGATGAGCAGGTATATTGGCTGGCTGATGGCGACGGGCCCTGTGCAGGGAATTCTACAGTCTCAGATTCCCGAGGGCGGCCCGTCTGCGGAGGAACGCGAAAAGGGAAAGACGTATTTGTGGGGCCGCGCCGAGGACAAGGACGGTAACTCGGTTGAATCGAGGATGCAGGGACCTGAGGGCTACAAGTTTACGATGCTGACCGCGCTGCGGATCGCCGAGCGGATTATCGGCGGTGAATTCAAACCGGGTTTCCAGACACCGGCCGGTTGTTACGGTGCTGATCTTGTTATGGAAATCGAGGGGGTCGAGAGACAGGACGTCTCATAAGTGATGTTTGACCAATGGAAAATGGATAGTGAATTCGCGTTTGGCTAATCGGATCTCAAATGGCGGATATGGCCGGTGCCCGGCGATTTATCCATTCTCCATTATCAACTATCGATTGTTTATGCGTTCGCTTCTTCGGTCGTAGCGGTCTCGGTAGTCTCAGCGGCTTTGTTACCCATCGCTGGGCTGTCCGTTTCGTGAATCTCACTGGTGAAAAGGCTCAAGATCTTCTGCCCTTCGCCAGAACGCGCGCTGATCGTACGAATGTGCTTTCTTCCCTGCATTTCCCAGATAGCCGTAATCTCGTCGTCCTTTTCGACAGCGTGATACGAGATTTCTTCCGGTTCGGCAGGCGTTTCAGGCTCCGCCGGGGTTTCGGGGGCCGCTTCAGCTTTTGGTTCTTCAGTCGTCGTTTCAGCTTTCACTTCTTCCCCGGGAGTCTCTGCAGCTGGTTCAGCGGACTCTTCAACCGCTGCTTGCGGGGCATCGACTGCAGCAACGTCTGGTGTTGCTTCTTCCGTTGTTTCTGCTTTCGGATCCTCGATCGGCGCCGCTTCGGCGGTGGGTTCTTTGATTTCGTTTTCTGACATCTAACTTACAAAAATCTCCTTTAAATAATACTTTTAGCTCGAT